>JADFQF010000146.1 GCA_022561955.1 Chloroflexota bacterium
TTGATCGTCGCCGGCCACTGGGTGCCAGAGATGGTCGAGATCGCCGGGGGTCGCGATGCCCTGGCAAAGCCCGGCGAGCCCTCACGACGAATTTATTTCGACGACCTCAGGTCGGCCGACCCGGATATCCTGATTCTCATGCCGTGCGGATTCGACGTGGAAAGGGCGGAGGTAGAGCTGGCAAGAACGCCTGGACTGGATGAGTGGCGGTCGTTGGCAGCCGTCCGGAACCGCCGGGCCTACGTCACCGATGCCGGCAGCCTGTTCAGTCGAAGTGGCCCGAGGCTCGTAGACAGCCTGGAGGTGCTTGGGAAAATCGTGCATCCAGACCAATTCGGCGAGGGGCTTCCCTCCGAGTACGTCAAACGCATGGACGCCTGGCCCAGCGAAATACCGGAAAAGATCAGTGGCGGCTGAACCTCTTTCTGAGCTCATTGGACACCCGTTTTTTGAGGGGCTCCAACTCCCTTCTCAGCAAGTCCAACTCGGCCTCGAGCCTTCTGGAGGTCGAAGACTCCTCCAGCAGCGTCTGCTTTTCTGGGAGGGGGATCTCCATTAGGCCCGCTATGTAATATGAAAGCGTCACCGGGTCCTCGGACAGTACGGGTTCATTGGTCCAGCCCCCCTTGAGTCCTATGACCAGCTGAACGTACTGCTTCGCGGCTCGCCGAATGGAGTCCATCTCAGAGTGGGGTAGCCATTCGTCCCCTTCGTCTTCGATGACTTCAATCTGCGCAGAAATGTATGGCCTGTACTGCGTGATCTCCTTGATGCGAAAGCGGCGCTCGCCCATTGCCGATATGAATCGCCTGCCGCCGCGGGCCTCGTGAACCTGTATGATATGCGCCATGGTGCCTATGGAGTAAGGGATTGCCGGCTCACCGACCTCGGCCCCGGCCTTGATAAGGATGACGCCGAATCGAGAGTCGGCCTGCAGGCAGTCCTCAAGCATCTGCTTGTAGCGTTCCTCGAATATCTGAAGCGGCAGCGACGCGTTGGGGAACAACACCATGTTTAATGGAAATAAGGGTAGGTTGCGTTCTTCGCCGGCCATAAGCCGTCCTTCTGAAGTTCTATGACGTATGAGGTATAAAGTATATCGGCGATGTGGCGTGGTGGGCAAGTTTGCTTCCCCACGAAGCCTGTCATAGATGCACTTGGCCGTGGGCGCCTGTACGAGGTCGTTTCCTTGACAACGCAGCCCCGGAATTGCTACCATTCCTTTGCTGTGAAGCCCTGTGGACTGGGGCAGGCAACTATTATCGAGCGGCTTTCGGCTAAAGATTCTGGAGGGCTTTCCATTGGCCTTTGTCAAGTGCCTTCGATGTCGCGAATGCGGCAACGAATACCCTATCGAGCCGCAGAACGTTTGCGACTTCTGCTTCGGGCCCCTTGAAGTCGTCTACGACTATGATGCGATCGCTCGGAGCATCAGCAGAGAGAGCATTTTGAAGGGTCCGATCACCATGTGGCGCTACGCGGACCTTCTGCCGGTCGATGTTGAGATGGCGCTTGATATGGGCACCGGGTTCACGCCGCTGATTCACGCCAAGAACCTTGGCCGGTCCATGGGACTCAACAATCTGTACGTGAAGAACGACAGCGTAAATCCCACCTTCTCGTTCAAGGACAGGGTCGTGTCCGTCGCTTCCGCCAAGGCCCTGGAGTTCGAGTTCGAGACGTTGGCGTGCGCGTCCACGGGAAACCTGGCGGGATCAGTTTCCGCCCACGGCGCCAAGGCCGGCATGAAAACGATGGTGTTCTTCCCTTCAGACCTGGAACGAGGCAAGATCATCGGCGCTGGGATTTACGGCGCGACACTGGTGGCCGTCGACGGCACGTACGATCAGGTAAATAGGCTCTGCAGCGAGCTTGCGGACAATCATCGCTGGGCTTTCGTCAACATCAACATGCGTCCCTTCTACTCCGAGGGCAGCAAGACCCTCGCTTACGAAGTCGCCGAGCAGCTCGGTTGGAGGGCGCCCGACGCCTGCGTCGTGCCCGGGGCATCGGGCTCGCTGTTTACGAAGCTGTGGAAGGGCTTCAAAGAGTTCGGGGACCTCGGCCTCATAGACGCGCCCCACACTAAAATGCACATGGCCCAGGCCCAGGGGTGCTCGCCCATCGTGGAGGCGTACGAGCAGAACACGCCTCACGTGCGCCCCGTGATTCCCGACACCATCGCCAAGTCGCTGGCCATTGGAAATCCGGCGGACGGCTTCTTCGCAATTAAGACCATTGAGGCCTCCGGCGGGAGCGCGGTTAGGGCGCCTGAGGATGAGATTGTTGAGTGCATTCAGCTTCTGGCCGAGACCGAGGGTATTTTCACCGAGACCGCCGGCGGCGTAGTGATCTCGGTGCTTCGAAGGCTGGCCAAGAGGGGCACGATCAAGCCCGATGACGTGACCGTGGCCTACATCACGGGCAACGGTCTGAAGACGCAAGAGGCCGTCGAAGGCCTCATTAACCCCGTGAAAACGAGTCCGAACTATGAGGATTTCGAGAAGGCGCTGAAGGCATGGAAGAACGGGGGGGCACCATGATAAAGAAGCGGGTCAAGTTCACCTTTCCTCAAGATCTGATCACGGAGCCTGTAATTTACGAGATGGCGCGGAAATTCGAGGTGATGCCCAATATTCGGCGCGCCGACGTTCGGGACGACATGGGCTGGGTCGTGCTCGAGCTCGAAGGCGAAGAGGACCGCATAGACGAGGGCATCGAATGGGTCAAGAAGACGGGTGTCCGAGTAGACCCGGTAAGCGGCGACGTTGTCGAGGGCTAACCAACATGGGTTGTGCCGCATCTAATATAATGGCAGGGTGGCCCATGAGCTAATATCTTGCCGAGCGACTTGCGAAGTTTAGACACAGTCCCGCACGGCAACAAGAATGTGACCGGGACAAAAAGGCTGGAGGTAGCGAAGAATGAGCATAACGGTGAGGATTCCCACCCCCCTTCGACGGGTGACCAACGGCGAGGACAAGGTCACGGTCGAGGGCTCGAACCTGAACGAGATCATAGGTTCCCTGGACAGCCAGTATCCCGGCATCAAGGCCCGAATCTGCGACGACCAGGGGGGCCTGAGAAATTTCGTGAACGTCTACGTCAACGGCGAGGACGTGCGCTTTCTCGACGGCCTGGAGACTTCCACCAAGACGGGGGACGAGATTAGCATCGTGCCGGCCGTTGCCGGCGGCGCAGGATAACGTTTCGCCGGAAACTGACCAAGAAATAATAAGGGATACACCGACGCGTCGAGGTGTCCCTTCCGCCCTCATACGGTTTTCGAACGCTTCAGTGAGTCGAGCCACATCTGTTTCTGGACCCGCCTGGTCTTTTCGTCGGGCGGCGTAAATCTTTCGTGAAATCCCCTGCGGTAGCTCTCGAAGCTACCCACCATGATCGCGCTACGCATCTCCTCCATCAGCCTCAGAATGAACCGCAGGTTGTGTATCGTCGCCAGGCGATAGGCGAGCAGCTCCTTGGCCTTGAAGAGGTGATGCACATACGCCGCTGAGAATGTCACGCAGGTGTAGCAGTCGCAGCCGTCTTCGATGGGCCGCTTTTCGTTGCGAAATCTAGCCGTATCGATATTGACGCGGCCTTCCTGTGTGAAGAGAGCGCCGTTCCTCGCGATTCGAGTGGGCAACACGCAGTCGAACATGTCCACGCCGTGCGCCACGCACTCCACGAGGTCTTCCGGGGAGCCAACGCCCATCAGATAGCGCGGCGCCGACTCCGGAAGCAGCGACGTCGTGAAATTCGTCGTCTCGTACATGGCCTCCTTGGACTCGCCGACGCTAAGGCCGCCGATCGCGTATCCAGGGAAGTTCATGCCCAGGAGGTGTTCGACGGACCGCCGGCGAAGATCGGTAAACAGCCCGCCCTGAACTATGCCGAACAGTGATTGACCCTGGCTCACGTGCGCCTCTCGGCACCGGATGACCCAGCGGTTCGTGTGTTCGACCGCCGCCTCTACGGTGGCCCGGTCGCCGTCTGACGCAACGCAGATATCCAGGGGCATGATGATATCGGCGCCGAGGCCCTCCTGATGGCGAATGGCCGCCTCGGGGGTGAACTCGTGGCTGCTGCCGTCGATATGCGACTTGAAGATAATGGCATCGTCGGTGATCTTCCTCAGGTGCTCGAGGCTGAAGCCCTGAAAGCCGCCGCTGTCCGTGAGTATTGGGCCGTCCCACTGCATGAAGCCGTGGAGCCCGCCGAGGGATTTGACGACTTCGACACCGGGGCGCAGATACAGATGGTAGGTGTTGGCGAGAAGAATCTTCGCCCCGATGGCCCTGAGGTCCGCCGGGTCGACCGCCTTCACCGAGCCCTGTGTGGCCACGGGCATGAAGGCGGGGGTCGGCACGTCGCCGTGGCCGGTGTGTAGCGTTCCGGCCCTGGCGCTACCGTCTGCCTGGTGAACTGTTAGCAGGGACATATCTGTGCTCGCGTGCAGGCGTTTCTGGTCACACTAAGGTATCAGAGATCGCTGATGCCCTGTATCAGTAGCTTTACGCCAAGAACAAGCACCACAATAAGCAGCAGCCTGAGGATCCACTTGCCCTTCACTCTGCCCGTCAAACGCGCGCCTAGCTGTCCGCCCACCACGAGACCGATGCCGGTAAAGACAAATGTCGGGAAGAACTCGACGTGACCGAGAGCGGCGTGGGTAATGGCTCCGGCGGTCGTGGAGAATGACAGGGTGAATATGGAGGTTGCGACGGCGACCTGGACAGGGAATCCGAATGCATAGACCAGTATGGGTGTCCTGATAAATCCTCCGCCGGTCCCAAAGAAGCTCGAAACAAAGCCCAAAAACGCATTAAAGGCCGTCGCGAAGGTCTCGTTGAACTGGTACCTGTAAATTCGACCGTCTGAGGATGTGATTTCCCTGGACTTCACCATGAAACCCAGAAACTTGCGGTCCCTGGCAATGGCATCCGGGTTCGGCTCGCGGGTCCTCGCCCTGTTCAAAAAAGAGGATGTCGCGATCTGAAGGGCCAGAAGCAGCAGCAGCACTCCGAATAGCAGCTGAAAGATGCCCGGCGTCACGTTTCTGACGATAATGACACCGATCACGGCGCCGGGTGTGGCGGCCGCGGCGAAGAGCAGACCGCTGCGAACGTCAACCGTGCCCATGCGACGAAAGGCAAATGTCCCGGATATGCTGTTGACCGCAACCAGGGCGAGCACCGTTCCCGCAACGGTCACGGGTTCGACGTCGAAGAAGATCAGGAGGAGGGGCCCGAT
>JADFQF010000147.1 GCA_022561955.1 Chloroflexota bacterium
TGACCGCCTTTTAAATTTTCGCAAATTGGTGGTAGTCACCACGTCCTTGGTTACCTCCTTCTGATTCCAGGTCGTTCGTACACGTCGCTCCTTCGACGAAGGACTGCTGCCGCGGCAATGACTATCGCCTCTTGCTATTGAAACTTCATTACCTGCCTTTCCCAAGAAAACTGGGTTATGCGCCTTTGAGAAGACCCTCGAGAACGCCAACCATCGCGAGAGCGATTGCCCCTACTTGAATAAGGAGGGTCGCCGTGCAAATGCGGCTCTGTTGACTGCCTTCCCGCGCGGCCTTACAATCGCCCTGCTCAGGCATCGAATGGTGCGCATACCAGGGTACGGGCCCGGTGACCACCCCCGCACCCCAGACCCTTTACCCCGAACCCTATATGGTTGGAGGAGCGAAATGGCCGTCTTAGGATATGGCGACTACAGGTACGAACGAGTGCCTTCCTGGCCCAACATGCCCAAGTATTGGGAGTTCGGACTGGCGTCGGACGGGGCCGTCAACTCCAAGGACGAGGTCCACATCTTTAGCCGCGGCGACCATCCGTTGACGATATGGGACACCGACGGAAACTTCATCTCGTCGTGGGGCGAGGGCACGTTCTCGGCGAATCCCCACGGAATCTATATCACGCCCGAGGACAATATCTGGCTCGTGGACCGCGACTACCACATCGCGACGGAGTATTCGCCGGGCGGCAAGCCTCTTCGCACGCTGGGAAGCAAGCTGGCGCCGTCGCCGTCCTTCCAGGGCATGCCCTTCAACATGCCGTCGGGAATCGCGATCGCGCCCGACGGGAACATGTTCGTCTCGGACGGCTATGGCGGACACCGGGTGCACAAGTTCAGCCCGGACGGAGAGCTGCTGCTTTCGTGGGGCACGCAGGGCACCGGGTCGGGGCAGTTTGCCCTGCTGCACAACATCTGGGTCGACAGCCGGAACCGGGTCTTCATCTGCGACCGCGAGAACGACCTCATCCAGATCTTCGACGACCAGGGTAACTTCCTCGAACAGTGGACGGACCTGGTGCGGCCGGGCGACGTCTGGTTCCTGAACGACATCGTCTACGTCATAGAGTCCGGTCCCGAGGGCGGAGTGAGTATCTGGGACCTGGACGGCAACGTACTTTCGCGCTGGCATGTAAACGAGCCTGCGGGCGAAGGCACGATTCTCGGCGGTCACGGCATTACCGTCGATTCCCATGGCAGCATCTACGTGACCGAGATCGGCAGCGGCAACAGGGTCTCCAAGTTCGTGCGAGTCTAGGTCGGTGCAGACCGTGAAACGCCATGCCGCTCGACCCGCATAGGGAAGCCAACAGGCTGAATTGGGAAGACCGAGTCCCCATTCACCTGAAGTCGCGGGAATACGAAGACTTTGCCTCCGACCCGCGGAAGCTCAGCCGCGTAGTCGAGTTCGACAGCGAGGAGCTTGGCGACGTGCGCGGCAAGTCGTTGCTGCACCTGCAGTGCCACATCGGACGGGACACCCTATCGTGGGCGAAGCTCGGCGCGACCGTCACGGGCGTCGATTTTTCTCCCCGCGCCATCGAGGCTGCTAAGAAGCTGAGTGAGGTAAGCGGCGTTCCCGGCCGATTTATCGAGTCGGAGCTTTACGACGCTCCGACTGTTCTGAGCGAAGAGTTCGACATCGTATATACCGGTGTGGGCGCCCTATGCTGGCTGCCGGACATCAGGCGCTGGGCCGATGTCGTGGCGGGCTTCCTGAAGCCTGGCGGCGTGTTCTACATTCGAGAGGGCCATCCAATCATGTGGTCCCTGGACGACGAGCGGGAAGACGAGGCGCTTGTCATCGGATTCCCATACTTCGAGACGGCTGAGCCGACGCGATTCGACGGCGACACAACCTATATGGGAGACGGCTCGAAGCTGGAGCATACGACGACCTACGAGTGGAATCATGGCCTCGGGGAGATTGTCTCGGCGTTGCTGGACGTCGGGCTTCGCATCGAGTCGCTAAAAGAGTACCGGTTCTGCGATTGGCAATCCCGGCCGACAATGCAGCAGGGCGACGACGGCCACTGGCGCTTGCCGCACAACACCGAGCGCCTGCCGCTGATGTACTCGCTGCGGGCCGTTAAGGATGAATAGCCTCGTCCGGCAGGCCGCGAGTTCCATATTAGACCTCATCTTGCCCCTGACTTGCGCCGTTTGCAGCAAGGAGGGCCGGTACCTTTGCATCGAGTGCGAGGCGGGGCTGACCAGGCTCGAAAGGCCCTACTGTCCCAAGTGCGCCGAGCCCGAGTGCGAAGGCCTGTGCGAGCGCTGTATCGGCCTCGATCCACGCATAGACAGCATCCGGGCCCCGTATCGCTATCTGGGCGCGGTGAGACACATGGCCCACGAGCTCAAGTACAGAAATCTTCGAGCGGCCGCGCCGACTCTGGGCGGCCTGATGGCGGACTATCTTTTGAGCAATCCCGTGCCCGCCGACGTCATCGTCCCGGTGCCCCTGCACTCCAGGCGAGAGCGGCAGCGGGGTTACAACCAGTCGCTGTTGCTTGCGAGGGAGATCGGCGGGCGCTGTGGAACCGAGGTCGACGGCTCGCTACTGCGCCGGACGAAAAACACACCGCCCCAGGTGGAGATGGACTCGCCGGAGGACAGGAGGGCCAACATGTCCGACTCCTTTCGGTGCGATTCGAGTCTCGATGGACTCGGCGTATTGCTGGTAGATGACATCGTAACGACGGGCAGCACCATGTTCGCCTGCGCCGACGCACTCAAGGACGCGGGCGCCGCGTCGGTCTGGGGCCTCGCCCTGGCGCGGTAGGTGGTGGCCCATTCAAGGCCGGTGTTTGGCCCTTTCCTGACATCTCTCCATGGTGAGGGAAAAAACATATTACCGTCCCGAAGTCGAATGGAAAAGCAGCGGTTGTGGTCGAGGGAATCTGATGAGTCCCCCAACAGAGGAGTCGATGGCATGCTCAGTATAAAGCGCGTCCTCATAGTGGCGTTCGCGATCCTGATTATTCCCGCCGCTGCCGCAGCGTGGTGGTTGCTGTCACCTCTGCTGGTCGACGAGGAGGTCGATGAGAAGTTTCCCTTTTCGGCGCAAGCGCTGGTTCCCGCTGACATGACCCGCGGGGAGGTCGAACAGAAAATGGTTGAAGCGGAGATGATCAATATTCAGGCTTCTGAAACCATGGCCGAGGCAACTATGATGACCACCGGCGGCGCGAGCGACGACGCATCGCAGCTCGTCAGGTTAAAGGTAGGGGGCTTTAGGGACGCCGACGCCTTTCACAAGGGCAGCGGAACCGCGACGATTTACGAGGGGAAGGAAGGCCTTCGCGTGCTTAGACTGGAAGATTTTAGGGTAACGAACGGTCCTGAGCTGCACGTGATCCTGTCGCCTTCCGCAAATCCCCGGAGTCGCGACGAGGTGACTTCTTCGGGATACGTTGACCTCGGCAAGCTGAAGGGCAACGTAGGCAACCAGAACTACGCCATCCCGGAGGGCGTTGAGATATCAGAGATGGCCAGCGTCGTGATCTATTGCAAGCCGTTCCACGTCATCTTCAGCGTGGCGACGCTTGAGGATGCGGCGAATTAGCGCGGTCTGAGCAACGCCCGTTGCCGAGGCACTAAATTCCCGACAAAATAGTGGAACTCTTTTTCTGTTCGAAGATGGCAGTGCACAGCGGATTTTCCGAGGGTTCAAGTTGATGAGAAAGCTAAACAAATGTGGCAGCTAGTTGAGGACGATCTCGAATCGATAGCCATCGGCGCCGGGATTCTCGGCACGGGCGGCGGCGGCAATCCCTATATCGGGCGGCTCAGGGCACGACAGGCGATACGCGAGCACGGCCCGGTTAACGTTCTCTCGCCCGAGGAGCTCACCGACGAAGACCGCATCATATGCGTCGGCGGCATCGGCGCGCCCACCGTCGGCATCGAGAAGCTTCGCGATTATCAGTCCTACACCGCGTTGCGGGCCATCGAGGAGTACACCGGCGAGAAGGCCACGGCCATCATCTCCAACGAGATCGGCGGCAGCAACTCCCTCGAGCCATTGATTCCGGCTGCCATAGCCGGCCTTCCCGTCGTCGATGCCGACGGCATGGGGCGGGCCTTTCCGGAGTTCCAGATGAAGACGTTCTTCGTCTACGGCGTGCCGTGCACACCCATGGTGATATGCGACGAGAAGGGCAACACCGCGATCATCACCGAGGCCCTGAATCCAAAATGGGTTGAGCGCATGGCCCGCGCCGTGACGATACAGATGGGCAGCATCGCGTGCTATGCCGTGGCACCGATGTCGGCGGAGCAGGTCCGAAACACGGCGGTCCTGCACTCCCTTACACTGGCGAAGTCGCTGGGCGAGGCCGTCCGGGGCGCCCGACGGCGGAGCGAGGACACTACCTCCGCTATCCTGGGGACCTGCGGAGGAAAGGTGCTGTTCCAGGGGAAGATCGTTGACGTCGATAGACGGACAACCGCCGGCTTTGCCAGGGGTAAGGTCGAACTGGAGGGCATCAACGCATTCGCAGGCGGTAGGCTGGAGATCGAGTTCCAGAACGAGAACCTGGTAGCCAGATTAGACGGTAAGGTGGTCTGCATCGTGCCCGACCTCATATGTATTGTCGACCTCGAGCGGGGCGAGCCTATCACGACTGAGCTCCTGCGTTACGGCTTCCGCGTGACGGTGTTGGGATTTCCCGCACCTGCGCTCTGGACGACCGATGCGGGCCTCCAGGTGGCCGGTCCGCAGGCCTTCGGGTATGATCTCGACTATGCGCCGCTCGTGGTGTAGTTGGGAAAGCTCGTGAAGTTCCTCCCTCCCCTCGCGGTCCGATGCATCCGCCTCAGGCGGAAGATAATCCTCATAGGAGTCGGAGGAGGGGGCGGCGATTCACCCTCATCCCAACCTTCTCCCGTCAAGGGAGAAGGGGTATTGTGGTATAGACCGGGCACATGGGTAACACATTGGGCATGTTGATGCGCTGCTCAACTACAGTCCTCCCTCCCCCGCGTGGGAGGGAGTTAGAGGGAGGGGGCGACACTTCACCCTCTCCGACGCGTCGGTCCGTGGGGACGGACTCCGATCTGATTCAGACGAAGGAATCGGAGAGTCCGAAGATATACAGATTAAGGAGTCGGACATCCCAGCCTTCTCCTCCGATATAAGTATCGGAGTCCGATGCGTCGGACCGTCGAGGTAGAAGGGGTTTTCATTCATAAAAGGGAATGGACCAACGAATGCGAACATCGAGGATTTCGACG
>JADFQF010000148.1 GCA_022561955.1 Chloroflexota bacterium
GTCCGCGATTCGAACGGCATGGTTGTTGGTGTCGGCGATGTATAGCTTGCCGGCCGCGACCGACAGACCCGCGGGCTCGTGGAACGTGGCGCTCGCGCCGGGACCGTCGTCGCGCCCTGGGCTGCCGCTGCCTAGATATGAAGTCGCTCCACGGGTGGCGGGATAGACCTTCTTTATCTTATTGTTATAGGTGTCGGCGATGTAGAGGACGCCGTCGTGCAGCTCGATTCCAATGGGGTGCTGAAGCCGCACATCGTCGCCGACGCCGTCGATGTCGCCGAACTCGAACAGGTGAAGTCCGACGATAGTCGCCACGCGGCCCGCCGCATCCAGGTCCGCGGAGCGTATCGCGCTTGTCTCGCTGTCGGTGAAGTAGAGCTTGGAGCCGTCCGTGGTCGTGCCGCTGGGCTGGGCAAGCTCCGCGCTCTTATGAGGCCCGTCCGTGATTCGCTCCCGGCCGTTTCCGGAAAAGGGACTCACCGCGCCTGCAGCAAGGTCGAGCTTCCAGAGCTGATGAAAGCCGGCCATCGCGATGTAAAGCAAGCCTTCGTGCAGCGTGAGGTCCCAGGGCGAGTTCAGCGCGACGGAAAGGGCGTTGCCGCCCTCGTGAAAGCCGTGGGCCTGCTCGCCTGTGCCCGCAATAGTCTTTACCGTCTTGGCCGCCAGGTCCACCGATCGAATCGCATGGTTCTTGGTGTCTGCGACGTAGAGAACATCGCCGTCCAGCTCCAGGCCCTGGGGGTCGTCGAACTTGGCTTCCTCGAACGAGCCGTCGGTGAAACCTCGGTGCCCGGAGCCGATAACGGCCTGGACATCTCCGCCCAGGGTCGAGACTACGATGCGGTTGTGATTGGAATCAGCAATAAAGAGCCGGCCCGAAGACTCGTCTGCCAGCACCTTTCCCGGAAACGAGAGCGGCCTCTCCCACTCCTTTTCCTTTTCCAGCTTGTACTCGATGGGACGCCTGTCCAGCAGGCCCTGCTCATCGAACTCCAGCACCAGCTCGTCCAGGACGCGCTCGAAGCCCTCAAGGGAGATCTCCCCTTCGTGCTTGCCTATCAGCTTGCCCTGCGGGTCTATGAACATGAGGGTCGGCCAGGCCCGCACGGAGTACTGCTTCCATATTTCGAAATCCTGGTCGTTGACGACGGGATGCTCGATCTCCAGCCGCAGGACCGCTTTCCGAACGTTCTCCGAGTCTTTCTCGGCGGTAAACTTTGCCGAGTGCACCCCGACGACGGCGAGCTCGCCCGCATATTTATGTTCGAGTTTCCGCAACTGCGGAAATATGTGCATGCAGTTAATTCAACAGTAGGTCCAGAAGTCCAGGACCACTATCTTTCCCCTGAGGCCCTCCAGAGTGACGGGACTGTCCGTATTTAGCCAGTCCAGACCGGCTGGAAACTCCGGCGCGGTCACGTCTCCGGCGAATTTTCGAGGGCTCATGATGCACTACTCCAAAAGAAATCTACCTTTATTTAGGATGCCGTCGGATTGGTTACGATAGCGTCCTAAGGCTTCACCACCATGAATAACTGTACATGGAGACGTGTGAATTGAAAAGCATATTATCGAGGAATGCTCATAAACATGAGGAGTGGGGTAGGGAGCTGAAAGTTGGGACCGTCGGCCGCGCCGAACCTATACGGGCCAGCGCTCCATGTCATGGGCCATCGTCCAGAACAGGAACTCGTACCTGGAGCTCGTCAGAAACGCCCTGCGCATGGCATCCCGAAGGGACTGGCCTCCCTCGGCTCCGAACCTGTCAACCAGCTCTCGCCACGCCGCGGTGCTCCTCTCCAGGAGGCCGGAGCGATAAGCCTCGACCCAGTGCTGGTAGACTGGGTGGTCCGGCAAGACGAGGCGGGACCCGAGCTCGTGGTACGTCCAGGGGCACGGAAGCAGCGCCGCCGCCGCCTCGCCGACGCCGCCCAGCGATGCCGTGGCGACCATGTGGTCCATATAAGCCCTGTTAGTCGGGGAGGGTCCGACTCGCTCGGCCTCCTCAACGGTAATCTCCAGCAACTCGAACATGCGAACGTGGAGGGGCCTTTCCACCGGGGTATTGACGCGAAGAGCGAGCTTCTTGAGGGTAGGGGTATCGGGGGCCTTCGAAAGGGCTATGGAGACTGTGCGGGCGAAGCCTTCCAGGTAGTGGTAGTCCTGAATCGCGTAGTAACGGAATTTTTCCAGGGGGAGTGTTCCGCTCTGTATTTCCTCGAGAAAAGGGTGATCGAAGATGCGGGTCCAGATATGCTCAGCGGATTGCTGGAGCTCTTTGGAAAAACTTGACGACATATTTCTTAAGAAGGGTTGCCCCCGGAGTCGAAACGCCGGGGGAGTTGAATCTTGATTGCTCTACCTGAGTGCGGTGCTCCTGGCCGAGGGTAGGCCGGACAGCATAGTTCGTAGCTCGTCGCCGGAAGTGGGCTTCTTGACCATGGTGAAGGCGCCGATTCCTATGGCCTGTTCCACCAGCTTGCTCTCAGATGTGTCGGCTGCGATCACGATGAGCGCGTCGCTATCCGCCGATCTCATCTTGCTAAAGACGTCAAGGGTGTTACGACGCAACTCCATGAAGGCGATGTCAAAGGCGTCGTTCGTCAAGGCGCGCTGGGCCTCGTCTCCGTTGGAGACGACGGTAACCTCATATGTGTCGGACGAAAGCTCTGACTCGAAAAGCCGGGTAATAGAGGAGTCGGCGTCGGCAACGAGAATTTGCGTGGTGTGCCCTATCCTCTTGGACCGAATCCACTTATCGATGTCATCCCTGAAAAACCGCCACTGATGCCCAATCCTGGAGGCCGGGATGCTGCCCTCCTTAAGCATCTTGTAGATCGTCATTCGATCTAGTCTCAGATAGTCGCTAAGTTCCTTCACTGTCATAGGCGGTTCCAATTGCTACTTCCTCCTCATGTTACAGTTATGTTTAGTGCATAGGGACATAAGAATGTCCTACGAGAATATGCGGGTTTTACATCCGGTTAACGACAGATATCTTTGATATTAATGATTAAAACGTTATCTTTGAAGAAATGCGCCACATACCTTTCAATTAAGACATACTAACTAGGTTTCGCTAAAGCCCATTAGTACTACTAAGGCGTTCTCTGCCACAGAACATATTAGCCTGTAAACAGTTTGAACGGAAGACCCTAACCATACTCAAAAAAGGTACAATTTGGCGTTCCATGTATAGCTTCGGATGCGCAAACGATCAAAAGCGTCTCTACGGCCCGCTCAGCGTTTCTAAGCTATTTTTGGCACCAAAACACGTGAATTTGACTGAGAAATCAGGTATCCGGCCGGGAGCGGGGAGTTTCTGGCCTTTGAGTCTGTGGCCACAATTACCATATGTATATATATGCCAAGTAAAATATGCCAAGACTCGGGTTAGCCCGCGCGAGTAATTGTAAATATTTCGATATGGTAAATGGTTGGCGTCCCTGACAGGACTCGAACCTGCGACCCGCTGCTTAGAAGGCAGCTGCTCTATCCATCTGAGCTACAGGGACACCGTAAGGGGGGAACGAGCTAAAGTTTAGCAAGGGCTCAGGTTAGGGTCAAGAAACAGACCGGCGTTGATACGTTCTCTTCGGCAGGGCGCCGGCGTCTCGTCCCAGGGGAGCTAACGGGTACCGATACGTCGGCCGTCCATAGGCGATCGCTTCCTATTCGTCAGCCTTGCCCGGCCCGGCGACGGGAGTCCCAACGATGTCAAGGGTCTCAGCCTGACGGCTATGGAGGCGCGGACCGCTGCCAAGATTCTAATCTGGCTTCAGTCCACCGCCACCGGCGACCGCAACGAGCTGAACCTGATAGGGCCGGAGTCGGGGATCTGGCCACGTCTCTCCGCCCAAGGGTTGGATGATCAAACGGGCCTCTGTACCTTTGCTCGGCGAGGTATGTGCTTTTACCAGGCAGCGCGGCGTCGGGCGGACGGTGCGCACCTCGTTGTCGTGAATCACGCTCTGCTGGCTTTGGACGCCGTCCATGATGGCCTGCTGCCCGAGTATCGTCATCTGATCATCGACGAGGCTCATAACTTGGAAGAGGTCGTCACGAATCAATGGGGAGCGGTAGTAGACGAGGATGCGCTGGATGCTTTGCTCGATCGGGTCTCCGGCAGCGGGTCTGGTGGCGTGGGGATGATAGCGCCGCTCTCGTCCCTGGCGCGCAGCCTCGCTCTGGGGGAGGCGCGGCGTCAGGACCTCAGCGCCATCGTCGAGGAGGTCCAGGCCAACGTGCGCTCCGTGCTGGGACCGGAGGACGCCACGCGGGTTGTCGGATTCCAGACCACGCCCGCGCTTGGCGCCACCATTACCGCTTCCGGCCTGGAGAAGCTGCGCAATCATCCCGACGTGACCAGCATCGGCGCGGCCGAACTCGGCTCGTTTTCGCTTGATGAGAGTAGATCGCTCATCTGGGCGAATACAGTTCATGCTGCGGGCTACGATGGCACCGGCATCAATGTAGCCGTGCTGGACTCTGGCATTGACACGAACCATCCAGATCTCGTGGACAGCATCGTAGACCAGATCTGCTTCTCAGCGTACACTGCCTGCGGCGGGCCATTCAACCCGGCGGAGGACATCAATGGCCATGGTACTATGGTCAGCGGCACGATTACATCCGATGGCACGGTAGCGCCATTGGGCATTGCTCCCGAGGCCGGGATATACGCCTACCGAGTCAGCAGCAACGTAGTGGTAAACGGAAATGCAGTCGCGGCTGCGCTAGAGGATCTGCGGCTGAGAAGCTACCCTGTCGACTTCGTCAACATGAGCTTCGGTCTGACGCCCCCGGATTACGCGGGAACCTGCGACATTGCCAGTACAGAAGAGGTCCCGTTCGATCTAATCGAACTTGAGCTGGCAGGCCTTCGGCTGATTGGCGGCGTACTGCCCTTCGCCGCCAGCGGTAATCAGGGCAACAAGAGCGGCCTGCCTTTCCCAGCCTGCAACGAATTTGTTGTGTCAGTGGGCGCGGTGTACGACGCGTCGTTCGGATCCCTAAACTGGATTGGCACCTGTTCGGACTCGAGCACGGCCCCGGACAAAGTTGCGTGCGCGTCCAACTCGTCCGCTGTGCTGGATCTGCTGGCGCCCGGTTGCAAAGTCACATCAACGAAGCTAGGTGGCGGCTCGCAATGGTTTTGTGGCACGTCGTTCGCTACACCCATAGCGGTGGGAGTCGCCGCTGGGCTCAAGTCCGCTTATCCTAGCCTGACGCCGGACGAAATCCTGCA
>JADFQF010000149.1 GCA_022561955.1 Chloroflexota bacterium
ATGGTTCAAATTGTATCATGGGCTCACATGTTCGGAATAAATCAGTACACCATTACCAACAATAGGTCGTCTGTTCAATGCTTCCGCTTCGTATGAAACGGTTCACGATAACGATGTATAGGACCTGCTCTTGACTTACCCCGCCCTACAGCCCCAGCGTGGCCGCGATGCGACGGCGGTGGAACTTGGGGTCGCCGAGGTAGTGGTACAGCGTGCGCGACATCTTGGTGTGCAGCGTCAGCCCGTACTCCCGCGAGACCCCGACGCCCGCGTGCACCTCGTGGGCACCGTTGCAGGCCTGGTAGTACGCCTCGCTGGCGACGGCCTTGGCGAGGTGAACGCTGCTCTCGACCGGCTTGCCTGAGTCCAGCTTCCACAGCGCCTCGTAGGTCGTCCAGCGCGCGGCGTCCAGCCCGTTCACGATGTTGATGACGTGGTCCTGGACTCGCTGGAAGCGTCCGATGGGCGTGCCGAACTGCTCCCTGGTGCGACTGTACTCCAGCGACATGTCGAACACGGCCTGCGCCCCGCCGACCTTGTAGGCGCAGAGTATGGGGATGGCCTTCTCGAAGGCGGCCTGGAGCGCCTGCCAGCCGTTGCCGACCTCGCCGAGCACCGCGGCAGCCGGCACCTCGACCGAATCGAACGTCACCTCGCCGACCTGGCCGATGAATCCCGGCAACAGCCGAGACGATATACCCGGCGTGTGGGAGTCGACCATCAACAGGGAGATGCCTTCATGTTCCTCTGTCCTTACGGCGCAGATGAACTTGTTGGCCGAGACGGCGTCGTGGACAAAGAGCTTGGTGCCGTTGAGGACGAGGCCGCCGTTCCTCGCGGTTGCCTTCATCTGCACGGAATCGGAGGTCCAGCCGAAATCCGGCTCCGTAAAGGCCAACGTGACGATGTCCTGCCCGCCGGCCATGCCCGGAAGGTATCTTTCTTTCTCGTCCGCAGTACCCGCTTCGAGGACGATGAGGCTAGAGAGTATGCCGGAAGAAAAAAACGGACCGGCGAGCGGGCCCTTGCCGAGCTGTTCGAAGACCACCGCCGCGTCCGTCAGTGAGCTGCCTGCGCCGCCGTACTCCTCCGGCACCACCATGCTCAGCCACCCGATCTCCGACGCCCTCTCCCACAGCTCGGGGGTAAAGCCCGTATCGGACAGGTCCATTTCGAGGAGTGCGTCCTTGGGGCATTCGCGCTCCATGAAGTCCTGCGCGGTGTTTCTGAGCAGCTCCTGGTTTTCCGTCAGCGATAAGTCCATAACACTTCCCGTTTGTCGATTTATGGTGGGCCGTAGGTGGAAGGATCCCCGAGCCTTCTCAGGTACTCCTCGGGCGTGCCCTCCGGCGGCGTAATCGTAATGCCGGAATATTCGCCCTCGGTCTCTCCACCAGGGGCGGCCCCCTCCAGTCTAGATATTGGTATCGCTGGTAAGGACATGATGTGCACCCCCGCCTTGACTCCAAGCTCCAACGAGAATCGGGCCACCGAGCTGTTATCCGGCGCCTCTAAAATGCTCACGAAATCGTAATCGCCAAGGACGCCGTATAGACCCATCATCTGCACGTTGGGCATGTCGATCTTGTTCTCTGCGGCGAAGACGCTGTTGGAGTCCTCGATCATCATCTCTCGTCCCTCAGGCGTCAGCGTCATCAGCAGGATGTAGGTCGGCATGGGCAATACTCCCTCTGGATTGTCTAAGGCGCAATGTCCCAATTATTATGGACTGATTGCCTACCGTACTACCCCTCATGTCGAGCCGCTAAGTTTCAGAGTACGCGACCCGTACCTCAACGCAGTCGACACTTGAAACTATGCCAGCGCGCCTGCCTGCTCCTTGACCACGCGTCCAATGCCAAGGCGTCTCGCCATTATCACCTTCTGAATCTCGCCCGTGCCGCCGGGGTGGAGGTTCACTATGCTCGCCCTCTGGAACACCTCCATCCGCCCGTCCGACAGGTCCCACGCCGGATCGTTTGTCAGAGCGTAGGGTCCGAGCACCTGCAATATCGCCTCGCCTATCCTCAGGCCGGACTCTTTTCTGTGGTACGAGTGCTGCGGCCCCTCGTGGGCCAGCTTCTGATGCGTGTGTCTCATCCAGTAGTTCCTGAGCCCGTACAGACGCGTGATCTCGGTCTCGACGAAGACATCGACCAGCAGGTCTTGTATGTCGCTGTGCTCGCTCAGGGGCTTGCCGTCTCGCTTCAGCTTCTTGGCCATCTCGAGCAGCCTCTCGACGACGCGGTTGCGACGGATGGAGCCACCGGAGCCGTGCTCCAGCTCCAGGTGCGTGGTCGCCACCTTCCAGCCGTTGTTCTCGCCGCCGATGAGATTGAACGCCGGCACGCGTACGTCGTCGAAATATACGGTGTTCTTGACGCCGGACCCCGCGCCGCTTTCGCCGCTCGCGATGAGCAGCTCCATTGGCGCGACCGTTATGCCCTCGGAGTCCGACGGGACGATGAACCAGGCCAGGTTCTCGTGGCGCTTGCCGTCGGGGTCTGTGCAGGTCAGCATCCAGTACTGCTCGGCGCCGTGTGTGCTGCCGACGAATATCTTCTGTCCGTTGATTATGTAGTCGTCGCCGTCCCTTACTGCGCTAATCTGGACGCTGGCAAGGTCGGAGCCCGAGCCGGGCTCGGTAAGAAGCTGCCACGTGCGGACCTCGCCCCTGAAGATGGGCGGCAGGAAGTGACTCTTCTGCTCGTCGCTGCCCCAGACCATGATGCTGGCCCCGCCAAGCCGTCCGCCGCTGTCGTAGTACGGCGGCAGCGAAAGGCTGAACTCGTCCAGCTCCTCCTCGATGACGATGCCGTGATCGATGGTCAGGCCGCCCCCGCCGTACTCCACGGGTGCGGTAGGCCATAGCCAGCCCTTTTCACCCAGGCGTCGCCCGACCTCTCGGTAGGCCTGGTAACCCTCGTACGTGATGTTGGCGGAGTCGGCGGGACGCTCCAGATCGTCGGGAACGTTGTCCCGCATCCACGCCCTGACCTCTTGGCGAAAGCGTTCCTGCTCCTCGGAGTACGTCGGCTCGAAATCCACAGCAGCCTCCTGAACGTGAAAACAAAGCGTGTCTCAGCGGATTCTAGTCCTACATTCGAAAAGCGTCAACGGGAGCCTATTACTCCGGGATCGATTAACGACATCCACTCGTTCTATCTGTCTCCACGCATTAGGACTAAGGTACACGCGCCGGTCGACCCCGTTGTTTACTCGACGAGTCCGAGAAGCCAAGAAATGGTAAAATCCTGTGCATGACTTACGTGGCCGACCTCCATCTGCACTCATCCTACGCCATGGCCACCAGCAAGGAGCTCAACTTCGAGAACCTCGCCAGGTGGGCGAGCATCAAAGGCATAGACCTGCTGGCGAGCGCCGACTTCACCCATCCACTTTGGTTCGAGGAGACGAAGGCAAAGCTTCAGGAGACCGGCGACGGACTGCTCGAGCTGCGCGACTCTCCGGACTCGTCGGTGCGGTTTGTTCTCGGCACGGAGGTCAACTGCAACGGACAACAGGGCGGGCGGAACCGGCGGGTGCACATGCTCGTCTTCGCGCCGAGCCTCGAAGTCGTGGAGCGCATCAATGTCCGGCTATCAAAGCACGGCATCCTGACCGGCGATGGACGTCCCACGCTCCACCTGACGCCCCGTGAGCTGCTGGAGCTTTTGCTGGAGATCGACGAACGCAGCTTCGTGATACCCGCTCACGTGTGGACGCCCTGGTTCGGCATCTATGGCTCCAAGTCGGGCTTCGACTCACTGGAGGAGTGCTTCGGAGATCTGGCCGATCGCGTGTACGCCATCGAGACGGGACTCTCCAGCGACCCGGCCATGAACTGGGGCGTCTCCGAGCTCAACGACAGGTCCATCGTATCCTTCTCAGACGCCCACTCCCTCCCCAAGATGGGGCGAGAGCTTACGGTCTTCGACGGCGAGTTGAGCTACGACGGCCTCCTGCAGTCCCTCAAGAATCAGGGTATCGCCTACACCGTCGAGTTTTTTCCCGAGGAGGGCAAATACCACAACTCGGGCCATCGCAAATGCGGCGTTAGCCTGACTCCGGCGGAAGTCGGCGAAGTCGGCGATAGGTGCCCCGTGTGCGGACGGCTCATGACCCACGGCGTCGCGTATCGAATAGCGGCGCTTACTTCCCGAGAGGTGAAGACCTGGGCCGATGAGGACGGGTTTACAAGGGGTGAGCCCGCCCGCCCGCCTTTCAAATCTCTGGTCGGACTACAGCAGATAATCGCCGAGAGCCTTGGCAGAGGCGTTAACACGAAGGGAGTCTCGAAAAGGTACCTCGATATCGTAGGTGAATTCGGAGGCGAGCTTGCAGCGTTGTTGGAGGCGCCGCCGTCGGACCTGACGAGGACGGCGGGCGAGAGGATAGCCGAAGGCATCGGGCGCGTCAGACGCGGAGATGTCTCCATCGAACCGGGCTACGACGGCAAATTCGGCAGGGTAAGCGTGTGGCCGGACGAGTGACCGAAAGCAGTCGCGGTCGTACAAATCAATTTGGTACGAATATTACTCGAATAGAAGAATCGGAGGCAGAAGATGGCGATAAATATCACAGACGAGATGCGTGACCTGCTGAACAACGCACTGGCGGAGGGCTTCCCCTGCTTTCTCGGCACAGCGTCTAAAGACGGCGTGCCGCAGATCAGCATGAAGGGCAGCGTGGCCGTATACGCTGACGACACCCTGTGCTACTGGGAGCGAGCGAAGCGTTCCGCGCTGGAAAACGTCGGCGATAACCCCAATGTGGTGATCTTCTATCGCAATCCGGGAAAACGCTACAACTGGCGTATCCATGGCATCGCCACTATTCACGAGTCGGGGGAAATACGTGAGCGCGCATTGAGCCTGACTCCTCAGGCGGAGCTTGACCGAGACCCTGATCTTGCCGGAGTCGCCGTTCTCGTGAAGGTAGACAGGATAACGGAGCTGTCGGGTAACGTGCTCCAGGAGCGATAAAGGGCCTTAGCGGTTCGAAAGTATGGAATAAGTAATCCCCGAGGCGACAAGGTAATAGCGCCCCCAGGTCAGTGCTAGCCTAATTCAGACAGGCGACGTAAAAATCTCCTCCCCCGCTTGGGGGAGGATTAAGGTGGGGGCGCAAAGCCATCGCCTACGTGCGGCTCTGCCTTCGGCGTTGCGTCACAAAAAACACAAGAATAATTACTATGGGCAGCACGACCACAAACGCCCCAAGACCAAGAA
>JADFQF010000150.1 GCA_022561955.1 Chloroflexota bacterium
GTCCGCCAGGCCGACGCTATCGAATAGCTCCGCTGTCCGTTGGCGGCACTCCCGCGAATTCAGGTCGAGATGCTCACGCAGCACCTCCTCGACCTGCGGGCCGACCCGCATCGACGGATTCAGTGATGTGGCCGGGTCTTGGTAGACCATTGCGATGCGGTTGCCACGCAACTCACGGAGCTCGGACGCCTCCATATGGGCAATGTCCCTTCCCTCGAAGAGAATGGAGCCGTCCACCTGGGCCGTGCCCGGCAGATAGCCCATCAGGGCGAAGGCCACAGTGGACTTGCCGCACCCGGACTCGCCCACCAGGCCAAGGACCTCGCCGCGTCCCACCACGAAGGACGCCTCACGAACGGCCCGAACGGTGCCCCTGGGGGTGTAGAACGTGACCGAGAGCCGGTCTATCTCTATCAGCGGTCTTTCCGGGTCATGCGACGTGCTCATTGTGCCTCCCTGGAAAGGGGTAGCCGCGCCGCCTGGCGTATGCCGTCAGCCAGGAGATTCACGCCAACGACCAGAGAGGCCATGGCCAGGGCCGGTGAAATCGCCGCCCACGGAGCGGTCGCCAGGTTCTCTCGGCCCTCGCTGACCATCAGGCCCCAGTCGGGCGTGGGGGGTTGGACGCCGAGGCCCAAGAACCCGAGTGAGGCGGTTAGAAGCAGGGCGAAGCTGACCCGGATGGACGCCTCTACCGCCACGACGGGAACGATGTTGGGCAGAATCTCCCGGAAGATTATGTAATAGCCCGGTTCGCCCCGGAGGCGGGCGCTCTGTACGAACTCCAGAGGCTTGACGGCCAGAGTCGCGCTGCGGATCACCCGGCTGACGACCGGCATGAAGGCGACGCCTATCGTGAAAATGATCAGCCAGGAAACGTCGAAATTGAAGCGTTTGGCACCCATGGTCAGTATCAGCAAGGCCAGCAGCAAGGAGGGAAACGCTAGAAGCACGTCGACCACTCGCATGATGACCTGGTCTATCTTGCCTCCAACGTAACCGGCAGTCATCCCCGCAACGGTGCCAAGAGCGATGCCGAAGGCGGTTCCGATGACCGATATCCAAACTATCGAGCGCGCGCCGGCCATCACTCGGCTCAGCACGTCGCGGCCGAACTTGTCAGTGCCAAAGGGGTGTGAGACCGATGGCCCCGTGAGCCTGATATCCAAATCTTCCTGAGAAAATTCCGTGGGTGAGTATGGCGCCAACGTTGGCCCCAAGAGTGCCAGAAACAGGTGAACGAGGACGATGGCGAAACCTATGCGGCCGGAGTTGGTCCGAAGGACGATGGTCAGTCCACGCCGGGCCTTTCGGGCTGCTCCATCAAACAGAGTGCTCAGCCCGCCGGTGTTATCCTGTCTGTCCAGCTCCTGTATGGCCATTACGCGAGCCTGATCCGCGGATTGAGGATGCCGTACAACAGGTCGGCCGCCAGGTTGCTGAAGGCGTACACGGAGGCGATGACCAGCGCCGTGGACTGAAGCAGGCGGACGTC
This sequence comes from Chloroflexota bacterium, assembly GCA_022561955.1. Next base: position 1,496 of record JADFQF010000150.1, read on the forward strand.
GCGAGTGTTGATCGCCATCAGCAGCAGCCTTCCAACGCCCGGATAGGCGAAGACGCTCTCGACGATGATGAGTCCGCCGAACATCCAGCCCACGTTATTGGCGATGACTGTGATGGTCGGAAGCATTGCGTTGGGCAGCACGTGCCGGATGACAACCTTTCGCATGGGCAGCCCCTTGAGAATCGCCGTGCGAACGTAGGGGCTGTTCATCACTTCGATGACGTTGGCCCGAGCCATGCGCATGATGTAGGCGAACAGGGCGCCCGTGATGGTGAGGATCGGCAAGACCAGCACCTCGGGCCTGGACCAGATGCTCTCGCCGGGCAGCATGATGCTCGACGACGGCAGCCACCCCAGGGTCGAGGCGAAGAGCAACATCAACAGGACTCCCGTCACGAACTCCGGCAGCGATATCGTGAGGAGGCTACCCTGGCTCAGAATCCGGTCCAGCTTGGTGTCGGGACGCACGCCCACCACGACGCCGGCGGCAACCGACGCGGGCACCGCCACAAGGAAGGCGGCCACTGCCAACAGGGCGGAGTTCGGCAGGCCACGCTTTATCATGGACGTGATCGACACACCCGAACGGGGAGACACGCCCAGGTCGCCTCTGACCGCACCGCCTATCCAGTCCATGTATCGGACGACGGGGTGACGGTCAAGGCCCATCTTGCGGCGCAGGTTCTCCAGACTAGAGGGTGTGGCCTGCTGTCCCAGCAGAACCGAGGCGGCGTCCCCCGGCAGGAACTCCGTGGCCGAGAAGATGACCAGGGAGACCACGAGAAGGGTCGCGAAGATCAGCGACAGCCGGACGATTAAGAAACGTAATATAGCTCAGACCTCCGGTTGAGAGCTCTTTGCAGACCTGGCTTGTCGGCCTCCGTGCCGATCCGGGCCCCGGGAGACGCCCTACGCAAGCAGTTGTACGTATGTCCAGTCGGTGGAATTTATCCACCGGACCGAACGGGCGTAGTTCCTGAGTATTGACGGGCATCGGCGAACCACAGCCACGATGCCCTTGGTCCCCAACCGCCGTCCTTTTGTTCAGCACCGAAGCTCCCTGGTATACAGGGAGCTCCGAGCATCTTGCCGGACGGCGGACGGCCTATCGGTGCGGCCTTCGTTCAGCCGCCCACTGCTTTATTCGTTAATCCACCACTCTTCCATGAGATAGGTAGCGAGGTTTGGGTTTACCTGGGTGCCGCTTACACGGTCTCGGTGGGCGATAATCTTGGGATTGTACATAAGGTAGAGTACCGGTACGTCCTCGATCAGGATCTCTTGTATCTCCCGGTAATACTCTTTCCTCGAGACGAAATCACCCTCGGCGCTTGCCAGATCCAAGAGCTCATCCAATCGCGAGTTGTCGTAATAGGACTCGTTCCAGACGCCACCACCCCTCATCTGTACGCTGAGGGCCTCGGGGGCAGGACGCGGGCCCCAGGAGCTGGCGACGAAGGGGCAACACGGATTCATCCAGAACTCTTCCCAGTAAGTAGTCGAGTCGGCGTTGTTTATCTCAATCCGGATGCCGGCCTCGGCAACCGACTCCTTGAACGCCAGCGCGAGTTCCAGCTTCTGGGTGGCGTCCGTCGTAGTCAGCACAACGTCGATGCCGTCGGGGTAACCTGCGGCGTCGAGATATGCCTTGGCCCTCTCTATGTCCTGCTGAACGATGGGTTGGTCGTCCCAGTAGTACTCGTCGTTTATTCCCACGGGATGGTCGTTTGCATTGGCGCCTCGTCCGAACAAGGCTGCGTCGCGAACGAAGTCACGGTCGACGGCGTACTGGAATGCCTTTCGCAGGTCCTTGTTGTTGAACGGCTCCCGGTCAGTGTGGAAGTCGAGGACCCGAACACCGGCGGTAGGCGCCTCCTGTATAACAATATTGGGATTAGCCTCAAGGGAGTCCAGCGATCCGAACGACGGCTCAAGTATCACGTCTATGGCCCCAGATTTCAGGGCCTCCACCCTGGTCGTCTGCTCCGGCATATAGAACAGAATGACCTGATCCAGGTAGGGTACGCCCGCCCTCCAGTAGTCGGGGTTGGCGTTCATGACTGTGCGCTCCGCCGGGTTGTGCTCACCAAGGGTAAACGCCCCGGATCCGAACTCCTTGGATGTGATCTGCGTGATGTCTACATCAGAGGGGAGTATCCTTGCGTGATAGATCGATATCTGCGCGGGAAGAAAGACGTTGGCGCCATCCAGATCGAACACCACCGTGTAGTCGTCCACGGCGGTTATCTTCTCGATGTACTCTATCTGGCCTCGGAGAGGAGACGCCGTCGCCTCATCCAGTATGCGGTCGAAGGTGAACTTGATGTCCTCCGCCTTCAGCTCCTTCCCACTGTGGAACTTTATGCCCTGGCGCACGTCGAAGGTGTATTGTGTCAGCTCGGCGTTTGTTGTCCACGACTCTAGTGCCCACGGCGTGACGGCGCCGTCGTACCACAGCACGGTGCCGTTGTCGTAGGTGAGCTCACTGTAGAGGCTGCTTCCTTCGGACAGACCCATCAGGGCCGGGTCCATGGTGCCGAAGTCGATGACGCCGATCTTAACCGTGCCGCCGTACTTCTGCCCGGCCGCGCCCGCCACCGGCGCCGCTCTCACCACCGGCTGCGGCGCCGCCAACAGGGCAGCCTCGGCCGCAGCAAGCGCCGCAGCCTCCGTTGCCTTCGTGATAAGCGCCTCGATTTCGTCTTTTGTGACCGCCGACGTTGCGGCAGCCGCCAACCCCGCCTGCACCATCGAGCCGATCGCGATGGCGGCTGGGGGCTTGGGCGCCGCGGCGGCTGAAGCTGCTACCGCCCTTTCCACCATCTGCTGTAGCTCCGCCGGGGAAAACTGTCCGGAGCTCTCAAGAGCCGGCAGCTCCGATATCGCCCCCCGTACCATCTGCTGTATCTCAGATGCCGATACGGGCGGCGGGTGCCGCCGGCGCTGCCTGCATCGCCTGTTGCACCGCCTGTTGAACGGCGGACGTAATCGCCGACGTGTCTACCGGTGCGGGCTCCGCTTGGGAACAGGCCACCGTCAATGAAAGTGCGAGCACTGCCATTGACAGCCATGCCATGCGAGGTATTTTTATCTTGTGCAACATGGTTATCCCCCTTATGGATTTGGTAGAGCTTCTTCAAGTCATTTCCAGGTGAGACGTATTTGGAAAGGTCATTCACCCATTCCAATTGAACTTGGTCCCCTTACGACATGAAGCTGAGAGTTTCTCTTGGCGGCCAATTCTGAGGAATATAAACAGTCCTATGAATCGGTGTGGAAAGGACACAAAGAGTGGAGCTAGCCGTAGGAGGATTACTTTGGAGTAGGTAGGCTAAGGGACGGAGAATTGGTATAGAAAGAGGTGAGGAACCCAGTTGAGGTGGTTCCTCTGAAGCGAAGGTACCTCACACGGGACCAACTGTCCAAGAGTGATCGAGTATTTTCTCTGCTCGGGAATGCTCAACATCCCTCCTCAGCACATGAACACGAAGCGCGGGGGTACCTTATCGATTCTTCGCGAGAATGTCAAATCCAACGCCTCTACGATATTGGCTCCGAGCGCCTCTATCTCGGTCTGCCGGGTCTTTTAAGAACGACCAGGAACCACGATGCCGATGTCGGAATCGCTGACCGTGCCGCCTGTAGGTTTATTCTAAATCGCCCTTATGAAACCCGATGCTTTCGGCACCTCAGCTTTGACATAAACTACCCTCGATGGCAAAAT
>JADFQF010000151.1 GCA_022561955.1 Chloroflexota bacterium
TCTCGAACCGGCTTGGAGCGGCAGTGCCTCAGAGTTTTCTGCCCAACCTCACGGAGCGCACGTACAAAGCATTCGAAAAAGAGCTGAAACCCGTCGCCGGAATCGTCGATGCCCTGAAGGAAATTACCCTGCCGGTGTGCGTGGCCTCCAGCGGCGAGGTCTCCAAGATGAGGTTCACCCTGGGACTAACGGGGCTGCTTCCCAGGTTCGACGGGCGCCTGTTCAGCGCAACTCAGGTCGCGCGGGGCAAGCCTCACCCGGATATATTTTTGCATGCGGCGAAGGAAATCGGGGCCTCTCCGGAGCAGTGCGTCGTCGTCGAAGACAGCGTGCCGGGCGTTCTAGGAGGCGTGTCGGCGGGCATGTCCGTGCTCGGTTTCGCCGGCGGACTCACGCCTGCGGCGGAGCTAAAGAAGGCCGGCGCGACCCTCTTTCACGACATGGCCGAGCTTCCGGGGCTCCTCCAGTCAGGGTCTTAACCACGCAAGAACGAGCCCATATACCCTACTGAATGGGTCTTTTCTTCGATATGGCCACGCTAACCTTGTACCAAGTACATCAATAGTACAAGACTTATCCAAGACTTCGCCTGGAAATAATCAAGGTCTGGCGCCCGACGGCCTTTAGGCAACCAGTATCATGTGGACCTCTCCGGGACCGTGGACGCCCGTGACAAGCTGGTATTCGATGTCCGCGGACCGGCTGGGCCCCGTGATGAGGTTCATGTAGCTCCCGAGGTTTTCATGCAGGAACTCGCGGCGTCGAAGGGTGAACAGCTCGTCCAGGCTCGGCAGCACCTGCCCCTTTTCGACGACCGCGACGTGCGCCGGAGGCAGCAGCGAGACCAGCCGGCTGAGGCCTTTTCGAGGTAGAAGCACGCAGGTGCCCGTCTCGGCGACCGCGTAGTCGACGCCCGTGATGCCCATATCGGCGTCGATAGCCTGTCGCCGAAGTTTTTCCCGACGCCTATCACGCTCGTCATTGTCGGTCGCGTCGCCTATCGCCATGACATCGAGGCTAATGCCGCTGCCGTCCAGCACGGCTTCCAGCCCCATGCCTTCGAGCACGGGATGAGTGGATCGAAGGATGGAGCGGGCCTCGAGGTCGCGCGCAATCTCCGCAATATGCCTCGCCGCTTCGTGGGGGCCTGCTACCCTAACCACATTCCAGCCGCCCTGCTCCGCCGACTGCTCGAGAGCGTCGAAGAGCTCGTCCGCCCTGGTGGCCATCTCATCTTGAATGGCCTTCGCGCGGTCTTCGACCTGGTCCCTGGAAAGCGCTATGTGCGAGGCGTCGTCGGGGGTCGGCGGCTGGTCCTGCTCTCGGCCCAATGCACGACGCACGTTTTGAAGGAACGAGTCCCTGGATGTCATGCTCTCTGCGTTCAATCCGTGTCTTCCTCGCGCCATCGCCTGCGGAAGGGTCTTTTAGCTAATGCCGGCAAAGTGCGGTATTTTGTCCAGCCCGATAGCGGTGGAGGCAGTCTCCTGATCGTCCCGTCACGGACGAAGGGCATCTGCAACAGCCGCGCGAGGCCGCCGGCAACGCGAAGCGCGAACGCGCTGGACAGCGAAAGTCGCCATCCTCTGAAGGCCATCCTCTCGAGAAAGGACGAGCTCTTGTGCTCCGGGTGGCTTCCCCCTTCGGCGAGCTGGTTCCGGAGGTAGAGCAGCATTCGAGGAATATTGATCTTCACGGGACACGCCTCGCGGCAGGCCCCGCAGAGGCTCGACGCGTAGGGAAGGTCCTTGGCGTCGGAAAGATTCGTCATCACCGGCGAAATAATGGCCCCGATTGGCCCAGGGTACACCCAACCGTATGCATGGCCTCCCACCTTGCGGTAGACGGGGCAGGCGTTGAGACACGCCCCGCACTTTAGGCAGTAGAGGGCCTCGCGCAACTGGGGATCGGCCAAGAGTTTGGAGCGCCCGTTGTCGACGATTACGAGGTGGAACTCTTCGGGGCCGTCCTCATCATCGGCGGCCCTGGGTCCAGTCACCGTCGTGACGTAGCTCGATATTTTTTGGCCCGTCGCCGAGCGTATCAAGAGCCGCAGGAAAATCCCCATGTCTTCCATCGAAGGCACGATCTTCTCCATGCCGGTGATTGCGATATGGACCTTGGGCATGGAGGTGCACATGCGGCCGTTGCCCTCGTTGGTGACCAGCACCAGCGTGCCCGTCTCGGCGACGATGAAGTTGGCGCCCGTGATGCCCATGTCGGCCTGGATGAACTTCTCGCGAAGCTGGCCCCTGGCCTCACGCGCCAGGTCGTCGATCTCCTCGTATGGGGGTGTGCCGAGCTTCTCCTGGAACAGGTCGGACACGTCTTCGCGGGACTTGTGTATGGCCGGGGCGATGATGTGGAACGGGGTCTCGTCGGCCAGCTGGATGATGTATTCGCCCAGGTCCGTCTCGACAGGCTCGATTCCCTCTAGCTCCAACCGCTTGTTGAGGCCCATCTCCTCCGAGACCATGGACTTGCCCTTGATGGCGATCTTCACGCCTTTGGACTTGGCCAGGTCGACGACATACCGCGCGGCGGCATCGGCGTCGTGGGCAAAGTAGACGTGGCCTCCGGCGGCGGTGACGGTGCGCTCGGCCATCTCCAGGTAGTAGTCGAGGTTCTCGATCGTATGCGCCTTGATCGCGCGACCCCGGTCCTGGAGTTGCTCCCAGCCAGGCGTGGCCTCGGACGCGGCGATTCTCGCGCTGTGAAACCCGTCGTACAGGCCTTTAAGGTTGCGCTGAATCTTCTCGTCCTCGAGGGCCGTTGAGGACATCTCTACGAAATTTCTTGTCCCTGTTTGCACGGAACCAGACTCCGCTACGATCGAATTAACAGTCGTGTCAGGTCGTGATCAGGTTCGCGGCGAGAAAGAAACCTATCGCCGCATCGCCTTGTCCAATATCTGTGCGACATGAGCGGTCCCCACGTTCGCTCCTCGCTTCTCCAGTCCACCCGCCATCTGCATGAGACAGCTGCTGTCGCAGGCCGTCAGGATGTCGGCGCCCGATGCCAGCACGTTGTCGACCTTGTCCGCCAGCATCGCCCCCGAGATGTCCGGGTATTTGACCGAGAAGGTACCTCCAAAGCCGCAGCACACCTCGGCCTGCTCCATGCCCACCACCTCCACGCTCGGCAGGGACGCCAAGAGCATTCGAGGCTGCTGGTTTACGCCTAGCTCACGCAGAAGATGGCACGCCTCGTGGTAGGTCACCCTCTGCGTATCCATGCCCCCGGCCGAGCCACAGTAGGGCGCCAGGTCGGTCACGCCCAGGACGTCCACGATGAACTCGGTAAACTCGAATACGCGCGACGACATGGCGGATGCCTTCTCTCTAAGCTCGGGCTCGTCGTGCAAGAGCTCGGAGTAGAAGACCCGCAGCATGCTCGCGCACGAACCGGAAGGCACCACGATGTACCTGTCGCCCTGGAACTCCGCGAGGAAACGTCGCGCCAGGGGCTTTGCGTCGCGCCAGAAACCAGAGTTGAACGCGGGCTGACCACAGCACGTCTGGCCCCTGGGGAAATCCAGGTCCACGCCCAGTCGCCGGAGCACCCTGACGACGCTCTCCCCCACATCGGGATAGAGCTGGTCGATGATGCAGGTGACGAAAAGGGACGCCTTGACGGCCGTGGTCTTACCGGCCATCAGAACACTAGGCTGCGGACCACGAAGCCGGCCATCCATCCAATGATTAAGATTGGGCCGCTGGCGAAAAGCAAGGTCTCCCTGCTGTCCTCGGCCTCTCCGTGGAGCCTCAAGTAAAGAAGAAATACGCCAAGGCCGATCGCCAGAAGGATCACGGATACAAGATTTACGCCAAGAACAAGGCCAACGACAAAGCTGACCAGACCCCATATAATTGGAGTATCGAGATATCTCTTTACGGTTGACATTTCATAGAGAGGATACAACGCATGAGCTTGCGATGCAATCGAAGATGCCAGTGTCGTGCCTAGAGATCTCCGCAATTTGCAGCAGCGTAATGCCTGCCGCTTTTTTTTGATAAAATGGACTGAAAACCGTTGAAGATGAGCGGCTGACTGTCATAAACTCTTGCGAGGCTGATGTAGGCTGAAAACTCCGCGACAAGGCCAGACCCGGCCAGGACTGATTACCAAGGGTTGGCCTGGCTTGTTTAAGTGAGGGAATGGGAGGAAGGAATGGTAATAGGCTTTAATCACTCGGGCGTTGTCGTGAAGGACATCGATATGATGGTGGAGTTCTATCGCGATGCCCTGGGTCTGACGGTGATGAGAGAGGTGGACAGCGTCGCGCCCGCCGAGGGTAACCACACCGGCATACCCGGAGCGCATCGGACCCTGGTGTTCGTCGGCAAGCCGGAAGGTGAGCACGTCCTGGAGCTCGTTCACTACATAGAGCCGGAGAGTCCCGAAGTCCACCGCGCGGACAGGAACGAGCTGGGTGCGGCCCACATCTGCTTCGATGTTGATGACTTGAAGACCCTTCATGAAGAGCTCGTTGAGAGGGGCATCGAGTTCGTCACGCCGCCGATATGGGTAGAAACGTCGGCGGGATTATCAGGCATCTGCTACTTTCGAGACCCGGAGGGAAACTTCGTGGAGCTGATTCAACCACCGAAATAGGTGAGCCTGCGAAGCAGGTTACGTATTTGACTACGAGAGGCGCTCATTGTGGGCGCCTCTTATTTTCGCAACAGTCATGCCTAAGTCATCGAAGACGCCCGCCGACCATGGTCACGCAGGTTGGCAACCAGGGGATTTGCTGCAATAATACGCGGCAACGCGCCACGGCCGCGACGGAACCTTCACGACAGACATCGGAATCATATCTCGAGTCGACAGTGCAAGGGTCGCATACGAGGATGGAGCAGGAAAACGCCGATGACATCAGCAATCGAGAAGTGGAAGACCAGAGTAGAAGCACACCACGCACAGTCCATCAAGGTGCAGGAGACGTCTTTCTGGGAGTCGGGCGATTTTTGGCGGCCATTGATGGCCAACTTCAAGGCCGACCCGTTCAGGACGGACGATGAAACCCTGGACCGGCTCCGGCGAGACGTCCCCGAGGGCTCTACGCTAATCGACGTGGGCGGGGGCGCGGGCCGGTTCGCCTTGCCCCTGGCCCTCACGTGCGGTCACGTCACCGTCGTCGAGCCCGCCGACAGCATGGTCGAGGGGCTGCGAGAGGGCATGCAGGAAGCCAAGATCGAAA
>JADFQF010000152.1 GCA_022561955.1 Chloroflexota bacterium
CGATCATGAGCTGGTGCTCGTATATGTCTTTTTGAGAGCGCATGGAGATGTATTCTCCGGCGGCCATGGAGAACGCACCTGCGAGGAGCCCCGCCACGCCGGCCAGCAGAACGAACTCAGGCCTATCAGTGCCGCCCGCGACCCCCATGACGAGGCTGAAGTTGGACACGAGGCCGTCGTTAATGCCCAGCACGCCGGCCCTGAGGCTTCCTCCGTTGCTGAATCGGTGCCACGACTCCCCACGAAGGAACTTTATGGGGTCCTCACCGGCGGCGGCCTGCCTCAAGATTCTGGCGTGGCTGCGCTCGTCGGCGACGAGGTCACGCGCTTCGGGGTCCGCCGCGTATATCCCGATGTCCTTCATCTCGCTGCGGACCAGCCAGGGGATTATGCGACTGGTGCCGAAGATTCGTGCGGCGGTCCTATACATCGATACTTTGAAGACCGATTTCGCGGGCTCAATTCGCGAAACGTCGAGGCCGAGCTTTTCCGCCCAGCGCGCGGCGTGCTTGAGCTCGGCCTCGACGAGCTCCAAGAAAATCTCTTCTTTGAAAGTGCCTTTATCCACCTCCGCGAGCGCACGGTACATCGCGGCGGCTTCGAGCTCGGCCTTCATATAGGCCCTATATCTTTTTTCGTCAGGCTGTCCCTTCAAAAACCACTCCTGTAGATAGATCTGACGGCGCGTCAGGAAACATGACGCAGCCTAATTGTAGCCGAAAAAGCTGCGTGTTCGTTTAAAGAGGGAGGGGAAGAAATATGCCGCTGGTCAGTCGAGGTGTTTTTGGCTCAGGGTGGAAACGTTTTCGCTCTAGCTCGGAAGGGCGAGGACCTCCCGCACCGTCTCGATCAGATAGGCCATGTCGAAGGGCTTGGAAACGAATTTCGCCACGTCGCCGCTGCGCACCATGGCCCTCGAAACGCTCGTCGATGATATGACTATCGTCCTCGTCGTACTGTCGGGATGCGCGGAACGCATGGCCTCCAAGAGGCTCCAGCCCGAGCCGTCGGGAAGCTCGATATCCAGGACCAGGAGTGCTGGCTCGGCGCACAGGGCTATCCTAAGTCCCTCGACACAGGTTGAGGCGGCACGAATCATATGGCCATTGTTGGAGAGGGCGCGCTCGATCGCTCTCCTCATAGCCTCATCGTCTTCGACTAAGAGGATGAACTGCCTGCTCATTTGGGAACTCATCGCGTCCACGCGGCGCCCTGGAAATTGCGTATGCACTATTCAAGTTTGCCTGCTGGAATATGAGAAAGGCGTGAGGAAATCTAGACCGTCATGAGAAAATCGTGAAGATGCTCGGAGGATTACGCCGTCAAGCGGTACCCCAGGCCGGGCTGCGTCACGAGAAGGGTCGGGCGGGCCGGGTCCTGCTCGAGCTTGCGCCTGAGCTGCTTGACGAACGTACGCAGGTACTCGGTCTCCTCACCGTATTCCGGCCCCCACACCTCTCTCAGGAGCTCCCGGTGGGTGAGGACCTTGCCGGCGTTCATGGCGAGATATCTCAGCAGCTCGTACTCCGTGCGGGTGAGGGACACCTCGGTGCCGTTCTTCTGCACCGTCCTGTGGGCGAGGTCGATCCTTACGTCGCCGGCCTCGACAACGGACTCGTCGGCAGATGACGAATGGTGGGCCATGTTGGCGCGTCTCATCGCGGACCGGACTCTCGCCAGGAGCTCCGGTATGCCGAAGGGCTTGGTGAGATAGTCGTCGGCGCCCTTGTCCAGCGCCTCGACCTTCTTGCGCTCCTCGTCCGTGGCCGAGAGGATGATGATCGGCCCCTCGTACCATTCGCGCAGGCGCACCAGCGCTTCGATGCCGTCCATGACGGGCATGGAGATGTCCATGAGGATCAGGTTGGGCTGAATTTCCGCCGCCTTGTCGACGCCCTCGGAGCCGTCCATGGCCGACTCCACCTCGTAGCTGTCGGCGCGAAGCTGTCTGGCGATGAAGGCCACTATCTTTGGGTCGTCATCGACGATCAGAATGGTCTCTTTTCCCTTCGGACTCGTCATGTTGCTACACTCGGTGTGGAGACCGGCAGGTCGAAGTAAAACGTAGACCCCCGGCCGGGTACGCTGTCTACCCAGATCTTACCATCATGGGCCTCGATGATGGACTTACATATGGCAAGGCCCAGGCCGGAGCCCGGCCTACCTCGGCCCCTCTGGGAGGTTACTCGATAGAACTTGTCGAAAATCTTGTCGATCTCGTCCTCCGGAATGCCGACTCCACTGTCCCGGACCTCCGTGACGATCCTGCCGGCGTCGGACGGCATCAGGTACGATCTCACCCTGATCTCAGAGCCGGACTGAGAGTATTTGATACTGTTGCTCAGCAGGTTGGAAAGTACCCTGCATACCTGGTCGTAGTCCACGAACACCTCGGGAAGCTCCAACGCTACATCGACCCTAATATCGTGACGGCCGCCCAAACGGGAGCGAGTAACCCTTTTTATGCAGTCGCCGGTGATATCGGCAAGGTGGCACTGCTCCGGGTCCAGGGGCATGGAGCCCGCCTCGATTCTGGACATGTCCAGGAGGTTGCCCACGAGCTCCGTCATCTCGTCCGCCTCCTCGTCAATGGAGGTCACGTATTCCAACAGGGTATCGATATCCCTCGGGCCATTCTCCAGCATCAGCGTGCTCGCCAGGCCCTTGATTGTGGACAGCGGACCCTTGAGGTCGTGGCTGATCATGGACAGGAACTCGGCCTTGAGCCGTTCGACCTCCTGCAGGGCGGTGATGTCCTCGAATACGGCAATGGCCGCGGAGACCTCGCCGTTCTCGCCATAGACCGGCGCGGCGTTTACCATCGTCGGTATCTCTCTTCCGTCGGGAAAGCTGAGGACTACCTCGACACCCCTGGAGACTTTGCCGTCACTGAGGGCGCGCTGCAGCGGGAGCTCGTTAGGGCTGAAGATCGAGCCGTCGGGCCTACGGTAAACGGCGGCCTGCTCGTAATGTTGCCTGCCTTGTCCCTGAACCAGTCGGCGGCCTAGAATTCGCTCGGCCTCCTGGTTGGCAAGGACGATCTGGCCGTCTGGCGCGTCGACCACCACTACGGCCGCCGCCGAGCTCTCGATGATCGCGCGAAGCCTTCGCTGCTCTTGCTCGGCCTGCCGCCGCAAAAGCGACTCGCGAGCATAGAGATTCGAGCTTTCGATGGCTATGGCGGCGTAACGTGCGAACGCCTCCATGACATGCTGGTCGCGCGCCGAGAACTCGTCGGCGCCGATCTTGTTCGTCAAGTAGAGATTGCCCAGACTCACGTCGCCGAGCAAGATCGGGACTCCGAGCATCGCCTTCATCTGCGGATGGTTGGCGGGGAAGCCCACGGCATCGGGAGATCGGGTAATGTCAGAGATGCGTATCGTCTTACGCTGCTTGTGGAGCACCCCAAGAAGACCTCTGCCGGCAGGCGGGCCGCCGATGGACCTTCTGACTTCCTCGGAGATACCGGAGGTTATGAATCTTTCGACGTGGCCGGAGTTGTCCATGACGGCAAGCGCCGCATACTCTGCGTTTGCCAGGCTGCGCGCGAGATCTGGTATGGATTCCAGCACCTCTTCCGCCGCGCCTGGGCCTACCCCGGTTATCGTCCCGTACATTTCCTGGGTAGAGGGCTGTTCGGCTATCCTACCGTCTCCGTATCGGAGGCGCTTCTGACGATATTCCTCGATCTGAGGTTCGGTGAACCTCATGAAGCCGCCCGGCGTGACGAACTCCGGCGTGACCTCGCCTCGCTTCACGGCCCTGGAAAGCGTGGCGTGGTGAATTCCGATCATGGCGGCCGCTTTTCGCAGGGAGAGATAGTCTGTTTTGGAATCGGCCATCGATACCCTTTTTCCAGCGATTGGGCACTGAATGGTGCGTTTGGTGCGATTATACCTTGAGAGTTCGCGGACGGCAACAGAACACTAGCACATCGGCACGTTCAATCGCGTCCTGATTTCTTTAAGCCTGTCGAGATTTACCTTATCTGGCCCTTTCTTGTCAACCCCGGGCACTTCGAGAAGAAAAGGGAGGTCCCGAAAGGCTGAGTGGCCCATGATCGTCTGAAATCCATCGAGGCCAATGTGCCCCTCGCCGATGTTCTCGTGACGGTCCAGGCCCGAGCCGAACTCCACCTTGGCGTCGTTGGCGTGAACTACGACCAGCCTGTCCAGACCGATCTCATCGTCGAACTCCTTCATCGCCGCGTCGATGGCGTCCGGGTCGGCGATGTTGTATCCGGCGGCGAAGGCGTGCTCGGTATCCAGGCAGATCTTGAGTCGGTCGTTGCCAACGGCCTTTATCATGCGGCCCAACTCTTGAAACGATGCGCCGATCTGGGCGCCCATGCCCGCGCAATTCTCGATGATGAGCTGAACGTCTTCCGGGCTGTTGGAAAGCACTTCGTTCAATGCGGCCGCGGCCTGGTCGATGACGGCATCGAACCCGACGCCCTTGTGGCTGCCCGAGTGGAATATGACACCCTCGGCGCCTAGCTGTCCGGCTGCGTTCATATGCTGAGTGAGCGACTGGACCGATTTTTCGACCAGCTCCGGCGTGCCGCCGACATTGACGAGGTAGCTGCCGTGAAGAAAGACGGGCCCCAGCCCGACCTCCCGCGATTTTTCGAGAAAGGCGAGAAGGTGCTCCTCCTTCGGAGGCTTGAACGCCCATGCGCGGGGCGAAGAGGCAAAGATCTGTATGGCCTCCGCACCGATCTCTTGGGCACGGTCCACGGCATTGTGGACGCCGCCGGCAGTGGAGACGTGCGCTCCCAGTTTCATTATGAAACTCCTTTTCTCTTTCGAGGCTGTCGTAGCTTCCTCTTTCAAGCGCGGTAGGATTATACGCGATGGCATCATCAATTTCTCTGAATGCCTCTCGGATTTCCGACGGCCGTCGCCGAAGGTAAATCTGGTATCCTGATATCGGTCAGTATCGGGTCAAGCCCACGATTTCCCGTCCAGAAAACCCTCGGAAAGGAAGCGAAGAAAATGCCACTGAAAACGATCGGAATAATGAGTCCGGGCGACATGGGGCATGCCGTCGGACGAGCGCTGGGGGACAACGGCTTCGACATTATCACGTGCCTGGAGGGCCGGAGCGACCGTACACGCAACCTCGCCGGGCAGGGCAACTTCCGGGACGTTTCCAGCATGGAGGAGCTGGTCTCTCGGGCCGATCTGGTCATGTGCATAC
>JADFQF010000153.1 GCA_022561955.1 Chloroflexota bacterium
GGCTCCCGCTCATCCGAAAGACCGTCTGCTAGCCAGGATCGGGCTGGTCGATGGGCCTGCGACCCAAAAGAGCAAGCCCTCGAGGCGGGCCTTTTTTGGGAAGAACCTCTTCTCGTTGCCGAGGGCAGGCGCAGTCGTGTCTCTGCTGTTTATAGGCGTTATATTTGGTGGGGTGTGGCTCAACGGCGGCTCGAAAAAAGAGGTTCCAGACGAAAACCGCGAAAACGCCGGACAGCTCGAGCAGGTCGCGCGGAGCAACGAAGACCTGAGCGCAAAGATTCCGAACCTTGCCGATATCGAGCCCGAGGCCACGGACGTGTTAGGCCGGCAGCGGCACAATCTATTCAGTGTCCCGCCTACGTCCACTCCCTCCGGCACCTCCGTGAACATGCTCTGGGGCACGGGCTGGGAGGCGAACGCTCGGGGCATGCTCATGGTATCTCGGTCCGGCTCACATGCCCTTCTCCTGGCCCTCAACCTGCGTCCCCTGCCGCCCGATAGGGTCTACCAGGTGTGGCTGGTAAAAAACGGCCGCAGGTACAGCGGAGGATACTTCACGGTTGATGCCTCTGGGTATGGGCAGACTCTGATATTTCCATACGCGTCGATCGCCGAATTCGAAGGTATCGGGATCACTATCGAGCCCATCGGCGGCAGTAGTGGACCCACAGGCATCAGCGTGCTCAAAGGCGATCTCTAAAATATTCATATAAATTGCGGTTTTTAAGGTCTAGCCTGAGGTTTACTCTTGTGGTAGGGTAATGAGGGCACGCGGTCTTGCATCTTTTTTTTCGCCAAGGAGGAAAGACACGTAGCATGTCTAGGACTAAAATAGTTTTTCTTTTGGGATTTCTTCTCCTCATGATAGCCTCCGTAGTGGTGGCTCAGACACAGGTACCAGTATCAGCGGACTTAGATGAGGGCGAGGGTTCTGCCGTGATTTCAGACGGCCAGGGCCTCAGTGACAGGATCACTTACACGATGACCGGAATGTCCAACTTGGGCCCGGATCAGGCCTATGAAGGATGGCTGGTAAACAGCTCCACCGGCGATCTGGTCAGCACCGGCGTGATGAACTCGCCCGTAGGCAACATAAATCACGTCTGGGACTCCCCTGACGGCACAAACCTTATCGCTGAGTACGATACCGTAGTGATAAGCATCGAGCCCGTACCGGACCCAGACCCGGGCAGTCCTTCCGAGCACAAGCCCTTCTCGCAGACCATTGGCGAGGGTGCCATGCAGCATATCAGGCACCTGCTGGTAAGCTGGCCCAGCGGGGGACCGAACGGTATCTTGCAGAACCTGAGATTGCAGTTGGACAGCGCGCTGGAATCCGTCGGGGATGCCCGCAGCGCGACTTCCATGGCCCAATTGCAGACTGCGATACAGAGTGTCGTAGATACGATCGACGCGGACGACGGAGTGCTCGTTCACGCAGCCGATAGGAAGCATGGGCCCTTCGCGGCCGACGCCTCCGGAGGCGTTGCGACCGTCGTAAACGGCGCGGCCCTGGTTGATGAGTTCGGAGCTAACGCGGAAGCCTGGGCAAACGAGGCCAAGGAGAGCGCGGCCGATGTACTGGGTCAGAGCAGCCTGGCTATAGCCAAGACCCTGGTCAACACGGTTTCTGGAAGGCTGGATGCCGCCAGAAACGGTATTAGCGCCACGGGCGAAGGCGGAGCCGAGCAGGCATACGTTCAGGCACAGATGATGGCTGAATACCAACTCGGTGGCGAAGTGGCGACGGTTGCGGTGGGTACTCCCAGCGTAGGCGACACCAGCGTACCGATCTTTGCCGCAATCGCATTGCTGGGTTCGCTATTACTTCTCAGCACCGGCGGAGTGCTCTTCTACAGAGGGCGCCGGACCCGGGAAATCAAGGCCTAGCCGCAAAAACGGGTAATATCTAAAAGAGGCTCGTCTCATGATGTGGGGCGGGCCTCTTCTAGTGCCTGGAGTTACCTTTCCGAAATGTCGATTGGTGTCGCCCGATGGACGCGTTCCTGCTTCGGTGTGCCACGGAGTGGGACGAGGCCTTACGACCACGGTGCCACAGCAACGCAACGGCCCTCTTATCGATCTGTTTAGGGCCGGCTCGGCACGAACAAAGACTCTCCAAGGGAGACGGCTCGGAGGACCCACGAAGTGCATTACGTTCCACGAATGCTATGCGCCCTGATCGTGGCAACCATAGCTCTGGCCGTGGCATGCGGCCGGAATTCGGACGAAGGCTCCTTGGCCATAGCGGTCCCATCCCCGACTCCGATAAATCCCCAGGTCATTCTAGAGCGCTCTGGAGAAGCCATGGAAGCCCTGGAATCCTTCCACTTTCGCCTCATTCACGAAAGCGGAGGGACTCCCCTCGGACAGGGCCTTGTCATCAGGGAAGTGCAGGGGGACGTCGCGCGGCCGGACAAGATCTCACTCGAAGTTAGCGGCCTGGCAGGGAGCTTCGCCATGAGGTTAAGCCTGATCACCATCGGCGATAACGGCTTCATTTCGAACCCGATTACAGGCGAGTGGGAACCCGTTCCTGCCGATGTCAGCCCTCTCGGGTTTTTCGAGCCCACACGGGGAGTATCGGAGATAATGAGGCGGATAGAGAGCCCTCGGTTGATCTCGACCGATGATGACAGCTACGCCATCAGTGGAACAATCGCGTCGGAAGGCCTCGCCTCCCTGTTTGGAGCAGTCGAGGAAGGCAATTCCATCGACATCGACGTTGTGATCGACGCCACCAGCCTTTTCCTGCTCGAAGCCAGGCTCGAGGGCCGTATTACTGCATCGGAAGAGGACGGCGTAATCAGAATCATTACGCTCTCGCGTTTCAATGAGCCCGTGGAAATCGAGTCGCCGGTAAGATAGCTCAAACAATCAGCGAAGTCGAGGTAAGGCGCCGATCTAGTCCGTCCTCGACGGTCGAGTAGCAAGCAATGACACCAGATGCGTCCAGAGCCGCACCATATGCGGCGTTGACCGCGGTCTTTGCGGGCGTTTTCATCGCTGCGGGCGATCAGACCGTGGTGGTGACGATCTTGCCAGAGATCATGCGAGACATGCAGGTGCAGGTCAACGAGCTTGACCGTGCCTCATGGACGATCACCGGCTATCTTCTCGGCTATGTCGCCGCAATGCCCATTGTCGGCAGGCTGTCGGACATCTGGGGCCACCGGCTGGTCTACATTCTGTCCATGCTTCTCTTCATGCTCGGCTCCATATTAGTAGCGCTGTCCGACGATTTGACGGTCCTCATAGCATCCAGGGTGTTTCAAGCCGTAGGCGCGGGGGCGTTGGTGCCGGTCGCCATCGCCATAGTCGGCGACCTGTTTTCCTCTGAAAACAGGGGGCTTCCCCTTGGCCTGTTGGGAGCGTGCGCCGAGGCAGGCGGGGTAATCGGCCCGCTCTGGGGCGGACTGTTCGTCAAGTTTCTTAGCTGGCAATGGATCTTCTGGATTAACATCCCCCTGGGCGCGGCGATCATAGCCCTCACGCTTCTGCTGTTGAAGCCCAGCCCCAGGGTGAGCGCCAGGGTCGACTTCATCGGCGGGGCGATGTTGACCGTAAGCCTGGCGACGCTGACCCTGGGCCTCGCCCGCGTGGACTCACCCGATAGCCTCATGGCAATTTACCTGGCCGCGACGGTAGCCGCCTTCGCTCTGTTCCTGGTAAGGCAGAAAGTTGCCCTGGAGCCCTTGCTGCCCAGGGCGATGTTCAGGACCTGGGCGTTTCGGGCTGCGAACCTCACGCACTTTCTGGTCGGCGGCGCGCTGATAATCGGGATGGTGACGATACCCCTGATGGCAAACACAGTACTGGGTCTCGAACCCATCGACGGCGGACTGATGCTGGTGCGCCTGACGGCGGCGATTCCCCTGGGGGCCGTGTTGGGGGGATTTGCTTGCAGCCGTCTCGACTACCGCGTACCCACGATCGCGGGCCTTGCCCTGATGGCGTTGGGATTTTGGTTCATGAGCGGATGGAATGTGTCGATTGCAGACCCCGCGATGTCCGGCCACCTGGTGACGGCGGGCCTGGGATTTGGACTCGTCATAGCGCCCCTGGCACTCGCGGCGACGAACTCGGTACGTGCGAGCGACAGAGGGTCCGCCGCGGCCATGATCACGGCTACGAGGATCGTAGGCATGACGGTCGGCCTAGCTGCCCTTACGGCCTGGGGCACGGGAAGATTTGATACGCTGGTCGCCGGAATTACTCTGCCGTTTGGGCTGCCCGGTGAGACGCCGGAGCAGGTCGCTCAACGAATGCAGGAGTTTAACGACAGGCTGATTAATGCCGGCCTGACCGTATTCAACGATTTTTTCCTCGTCGCCATGGCGCTGAGTCTCATCGCGATCGGTGTCACCGCCTTCATGGCCTGGAATAGCAAGAAGGCCCCGGGCTGAGTCCAAGGAGAATCCCTCTAGTCCAAGGTTCATCTAAGTAATGGACGGCTTCATCGTTTCGTGCCTTTGATTCGGTGCAATGAATGGATGTACGTCTGCGGTGGATGGGAAACCGCTCGGTTGAAGCGGCAATTTCTTCGGAGAGGGAAATATATGGCCCCCAAGAACAGACGGAATCGACGGCATAGGCGAAACCAGGCTGATGCGTCCGAGCCTACGGACGCTCCGGCGGCAGCCGCTACTTCGAGTAGAAAACGAAAACCTGCGAGAAGAAGGGCGCGTCGCCAGGATGGCAGCCAGGCGAAGCTGTTCATACTCGGCGCGGTCGCAGTGGTGGTGTTGCTGGTCGGTGCCGTCGTTTTTCAGGTTATTAACGGCGCTGGGGCCGCCTCCGCATTTAGCTTCAGCGTGTACCAGGGTCAGGAGATTCTCGGCGGCAGCGAGGTTGATTTCGCGGACCTGCTGGACGACGGAAAGCCGATCGTCCTGAACTTCTGGGCGGGCGACTGTCCTCCTTGCCGCGCGGAGATGCCCGCGCTCCAGAGGGTCTACGAACAGCATAAAGACGACATCATATTCGTCGGCCTCGATGTTGGCATATTTACGGGGCTTGGCACTCGTGAAAGCGGCCTTCGATTGCTCGAGGAGCTTAACGTCACCTATCCCGCGGGCGCACCGCCAGACAGGACGCCGATGGTGAACTATTCGGTGCGAAGCATGCCGACGACGATATTTTTCGGCGCCGACGGCCAGATCTTCAGACGCTGGGACGGCGGCATAAGCGAA
>JADFQF010000154.1 GCA_022561955.1 Chloroflexota bacterium
TCGGCGACATCGACAGTGAGCTGATGGAGGTCCTGATAGCCCAGTCCCGACCCACCGTCGACTGGATGCATCAAAAGGGTGTGGAATTCGAGCTGCCCTCATCGAGCCGTCTATCCGCTGGCGTTCCGTCGGTGATACCCAACACCGTGGCGCTGTCCGCCGCGCGGTCCGGGCCGGGCCTCGTACAGATGCTCACGTCTGCCTCCCGCCGCAACGGCATAACCGTTCTCTACGAGACAAAGATGCTGAGGCTATTGCAGGACGGGCGGGGCAAGATATCCAGCGTCGTCGTTCAGGACTCCGACGGCATCCACGAGATCCAATGCGGCGGCGTGGTCCTGGCCTGCGGCGGGTTCGAGGCCAACCAGGAGATGCGCGTCAAGTACCTGGGCCAGGGCTGGGAGAAGGCAAAGGTCCGAGGAGCCAAGTACAACACGGGCGACGGTCACCGCGCGGCTCTAGATGTAGGCGCCAAGCCCTTCGGTCAATGGACCGGATGCCATGCGACTCCGATAGACGCCGACGCCCCCACGACGGGCGTGCTGGAGGTCACGGACGCCATGCCGCGCCGGTCCTATCCTCTCGGCATCATGGTCGACGTCTCGGGCCTGAGATTCGTGGACGAGGGGGAGGGCTTCGCGGAGCAGACCTTCGTCAAAGTCGGACGCCTCATCCTCGAGCAGGAGCGAAGCCTTGCCTACCAGATCTTCGACGTCAAGGCCATGCCTCATCTCGAAGCTCGCTACGGCACCGCCAGAGGCATGAAGGCCGACAGCATAGCCGAGCTTGCGGCCACACTGGGCATGAGTGCGGGTATACTGCAGGGGACCGTGGACGCCTTTAACGCCGAGGCCCACGATGGCGAATATATGCCGCGAGAGCTCGACGGGCGGGCGACGAGCGGGATCCTTCCGCCAAAGAGCAACTGGGCCATCAAGCTGGACGCCCCGCCGTTCGTCGCCTACGCGGTCACCGGCGGCATAACGTACACCTACGGCGGCCTGCGGATCAACACGGACGCTCAGGTCCTCAACATGGAGGACAAGCCCATTCCAGGGCTGTACGCCGCCGGGGAGATAGTCGGCGGCATCTTCTATCACAACAGCCTGCGGGCCGCCGGGCTCATGCACGGCTCGGTTTTCGGCAAGATCGCGGGAGCCAGCGCCGCACGAGTCTAGGGACATTCAGGGGCACAAGGGAGGGTGCAGATATTGGTGGACACACTGAAAGCAGACCAGGTCCAGAGCATGGCCGCCCGCCTTCGAGACAGCGTTCAGCGGGTCATCGTCGGGAGGGACAGGGCCATCGACCTGGCGATCATCGCGCTCCTTTGCAGAGGCCACGTCCTTATCGAGGACGTGCCTGGAATAGGCAAGACGACCATGGCCAAGGCCCTGGCACAGTCCCTTGGCTGCACCTTCAAGCGCATACAGTTCACACCGGACCTCATGCCCACCGATGTCCTGGGGGTGAACTTCTACAACCAGAAATCGGGCGACTTCGAGTACAGGCCAGGACCGATTTTCAGCCAGGTGCTGCTCGCCGACGAGATCAATCGCGCGACGCCTCGTACGCAGTCGGCGCTGCTGGAGGCCATGCAGGAGCGCCAGGCCACGGTAGACGGCGAGACGAGGCTCCTGCCGGAGCCGTTCATGGTGATGGCCACGCAGAACCCCATCGAGATGGAGGGTACCTTTCCACTTCCCGAGGCGCAGCTGGACAGATTCATGCTCAGGATTGACCTGGGCTACCCCACTCCGGAGGAGGAGTCCGACATCCTGCTGCGGTTCGAACGGGATACGAAGCTTCCAGACCTGGAGCCGGCCACGACGGCCGAGGAGCTTGGCAGATTCCAGGAGGCCGTGACCAGGGTACGCGTCGACGATACGGTACGAATGTACGTCGTCGCCATAGCGCAGTCCTCCAGGGAGAACTCCGGCCTCGTCCTCGGAGCGAGCCCCAGGGCCGCGCTGGCCTTATACAAGACGTCCCAGGCGAAGGCCGCCATAGAGGGCAGGGATTTCGTCACCCCCGACGACGTCAAGAGCATGGCCCCATACGTCCTGCCTCACAGGCTGGTGCTCACCTCGAACTCCCGACTCAGGGGACGCAGCGCCGACCAGATCGTGGGCGAGGTCATTAATTCGATTCCAGTGCCGATCGAGCGGTAGCCCTCTTGCTCAACCAGCTCTGGCACGACCTGTGGATACTCCTCTTTATCATTCTGATAATAATCGGCGTATTTGCCTCCCAGGGGCTTGTCATTGGTTTTGGCAGCATGGGGCTCCTGGTGGCCGGAATCTCGTGGATGTGGAACAGGCTCTCCTTGGAAGAGGTCTTTTACGAGCGGCAGCTTTCCCATCGGAGGGTGTTCATCGGGGAAGAGGTCAAGATTTCGCTCTCACTTACAAACAAGAAGCCGGTCCCGCTTGGGAAGGTGTTGGTGGAGGACGAGATACCCCTGTCCCTGTCCATACCCGGGGCCGACATAGTCGGGAGTCCGAACCCGGATACCCAGACGATGCGCCATTCGACATCCATGGCCTGGTACGAAAGGGTCAGGTGGGAATACAGCCTTACTCCCTCGCGTCGGGGCTACTACCGGCTTGGGCCCGCCCGTCTCGAAAGCGGCGATCTCTTTGGCTTCTTCACTAGTGTGCAGACCGTCACGGGCTCCGACTACCTGCTCGTCTATCCGCAGATCGTGCCGCTGCCGGAGCTCGGCCTTCCAGCGATGAGGCCCCTGGGAGAGACGAAGGGCGGGCAGAGGATCTACGAGGATGCTTCACGTCCGCAGGGGCTTCGCGACTACCAGATGGGCGACCCGCTCAAGATCATAGACTGGAAGGCGACGGCGAGATTCCAGGAGCTACAAGTGCGTACGTTCGAGCCCAGCATCAGCATGAACGTCACGCTGGCAGTCGCCGTGGACACCACGGCCCACTACTGGGAAGGCTACTCTCCTACATACCTGGAGCGCATAATCACGACCGCCGCCTCCGTGGCCAGCTACGCTGCGGAAATGCAGTACACGCTGGGGATGTTCTCCAACGGCACGCCCGTATTGGCGGACCGTCCCATGAAGATCCCGCCGAGCCGGTCCCCGGAGCAGCTTACCGTCATACTCGAAGCCCTCGCGACGATACAGCCCCTGGCGATGGGCGGCATGGCGAGTCAGCTCGACGAAAACTGGCGTAAATTTCCCGTGGGATCGACAGTCGTCTTGATCTCGGCGTACATTCCGGAAGAGCTGGCAGAGGTAGTCCACGCGATGCGCCGGAACGGCCATAAGGTGGTCGTCTTGTACATCGGGAATGAGGAGCTCCCGCAATTCGAAGAGGGCGTCACGACCTACGGCTTGCATGAGCATTTCGAGGCATTGGAGCTAGCCGGTGAGTTCAGCCCAAGATAGGCTCGTCGTATTTGCGCTGTTGATAGCCGAGAGCGCCTGGATCTTTGCGTTCATCGGTGTCTTGGGCCTGATGCTGGGCGGAGACGGAAGCCCTCTGGACTGGCTGGCGGTCCTCGCGGTCCTGACGACGTCGATGATCGTGGCGAGATTTCTACAGGCCCTGCTCATGCCGACTATCATGGCCTACGCCTTTCAGATGCTTGCCGGAATATTCGTCATCTACCTTACCATCGGCTCACAGGTCCACCCGACGTTTCAAGGAATCGACCTTAGCTGGCTGGCAAACTTAAACTCCGAGTTCTTACCAGAGGGTTACAGAATAAGAGCGGTGTTTGGCAGCCTGTTGAGCGCCGCCATCTGGTGGAGGGGCGGGCAGGTGGGCGCCGCCGCCTTCCCGACCGAGAGCCTTACGACCAGCTTCAAGATTGGCATGATAGTGATGGCCCTGGCCGCGGTCGTCGACGTTGCCCATCCCGCCGACCTCAACATATTTCCCGTCATGTTCATCTTCTTCGCCGCGGGACTGATCGGCCTGAGCATAGGCCACATACTTCCATCGTCCTCGAAACAGTGGGAGCGGAAGGCGTGGACGAAGGTGATTGGCGCCGTCGTGCTGGCCATCGTGGTGATGGGGCTCCTCTTCAGCCTGCTGCAGCGTAATGCCCTGAGCATTATTACCACTCCGGTATTCTTCGTGTTGAACATCCTTGCGACCGTCGTCTTTTTCGTCATCATAATTCCCATCGCCTACATCGTAGACATCTTGACCCGGCTGCTCTTTCGCCTTTTTGCGAATTTCGCACCCGAGAACGTGGAGAACCAGCTGCTCAATCCAGGTGATTCTTTGAGCGAGCAGCTGCGCGCCCTGCAAGAGGGGAGGCCCGAGCAGCCCGTCGCCAGTTTGCTGCTTCAGATAGGCCAGTGGGCGCTGGTCGCGATAATCATATTCGCAGCCCTGTACATCCTGGCACGGGCCTACAAGCGCAAACAGCGAGACAGAGAAATCGTCGATGACAGCACCCGGGAATCGGTCATGGAGGAGGCGGACGTAGCCTACGATCTCGCAAAGCTGCTATTCAACTTCTTGCCGGGCCGCCTCAGGCGCAGAAGGTCGCACCAGGACTATAGGCTGCCGGACGACGAGCGCTCCATAGTCGACGTGTTCCGCATCTATTTCGGCCTACTGACCCTGGCGGAGAAAAGAGGCCGGCGTAAGCCGTCTCATGCGACGCCGTCGGAATACCAGTCGACCCTGGAAGAGCTGTTCCCGCGAGACCTCGTTCGCGATTCTACGAACGCCTTCGTACGCGCCTGCTACGGCCACCACCCGGCGTCAAGGGAGCAGATCGAGGATATGAGGACATCGCTGGAGCGGGCGGCATCGGGGAAGTCTCATTCCAGATGATGTCGGGAATTCCTAGACATCTAGAACATCTGCGCTAAATAGTGTAGACTACATCCCCCATCACTTGGAAAGAACGGACGATGTAATATGCTAAGTCCTTCAACTCAGCAAAAGCTAGGCTTGAACGATTTCGACAAACTGAACGTTGTACACGCTCACTTTCAGCGATCAGAACCCTTTTCCTTTGACGTGTTCGAAGGATTTTCAACGTTGCGCGTCCTTACTTATTCCAGCAGTATCCCTATGACGGTAAGGATGCTCGGTAATTTCGATTCAGTGGAATGCATATTCGGATACGAAGGGGTCATCAAGAATTTCAGCGAAATTCTCGCGGTGCAAAAGACTCTCTCCGACGATCTGCTA
>JADFQF010000155.1 GCA_022561955.1 Chloroflexota bacterium
CTCGTGCTGACGGTGACGACCAAGGGCCGGCCGCTGTTTGTACAACGGCGTGTCGGCTTTCGCGGACGCTGCTTCCCGATGATCAAGTTCCGCACGATGACGCTCGACGCGGAACGTCTCCGGCACGAGGTAAGCAACGAGCAGTCGGAAGGGCCGATCTTCAAAAACCGCCGCGACCCGCGGATTACCCGCCTCGGTCGGATCTTGCGCAAGACAAGCATCGATGAACTTCCCCAGCTTTTTAACGTGCTGGCTGGCCAGATGTCGCTGGTCGGCCCGCGCCCGCCGATCGTCGGCGAGGTCGAGAAATACACCGCCTGGCAGCGCGACCGACTGTCGATCAAGCCGGGCCTGACCTGTCTGTGGCAAGTCAGCGGTCGTAGCGACGTCGGCTTTGTCGACTGGGTGCGAATGGATCTGTGGTATATCCGCAACCAAAGCCTGTGGAACGACCTGCTGTTGTTAGTCAAGACGCCGCTGACCGTGGTGATGTGTCGCGGGGCGTATTAGGAGCCATGACCGCCCACGTCACCCGCGAAGTGTTTCTAAGGCTGGTCGAAGATTTTACCGCCGCCCTGCGCCCATAAAGCCGCGACCGTTGGTCGCGCCCAGCGCATGGGCCGGTGTTCGCGGCGCGGGGTTCGTAGCGTAGACGCGACCAACGGCCGCGGCTTTATGGGTTCGGTGTCGGCTTCCGCTTGCTTTCGGATCGTCATTGAATGAGAATCAGGAACATCGCCACCCAGAAAGAGGGCATCGACAGGCCGGCTATGGCGATAACTCTGGATACGTAATCCACGGGCCGGTCTTGGCGTATCGCCGATATAACCCCCATCGGAACGGCGGTGAAGATCGTGATAATTCCTGAAAGTACCACGATGTTCAAGGTCATGGGGAAACGCCGTAGCCACTCATCCCTCACTGGCCTGCCGACCTTTATGGACTCGCCGAATTCGAGGCGGAATGAGTCCCAGATCCACTCCGCATACTGTTCGAAGATATTGACGTCCCGCTCCCCTATGAGGATGTATTTCGGGTCCAGCAGGTATCCCTCCAATCTGAGATCCTGGTCCCCGCGCTTTCGTGATCTCAGAATTCGTGGATCGACGTCGTGTATCGCCTGGATTATCTGAGTGTATTCATCTCCAAAATCCGCTTTCAGGGCTTCTTCGTCGGGAATTACCTTGAGGCGAATAAAGCCCAGCTGCACCCTCATGTCGCGGACCAGTTCCTCTGAGACGCGGCCCTCCCTCCCAGGATCGGCCAGGGCCACCAGGGCCGGATCGCCTGGAACGATACGCATGAGGACAAAGACGAGCGTGGCGACTCCGTACACCGTGATGATTGCCAGCAGGACTCGCTTTATGATGTAGTTACGCAATTATCACCATGGTGAGCTGGACTGTATAAGACGGGCCTCGACAGTTCTGCGGGCGGGTCAGCCGTCGGATCAGGCTTCGACCGCAGCCACAGGACGGCTCGAGGGCCGTGCCGAGGCGTCACGTGAGGCGGCGTTAATCCCGGGCAATGCGTGGGACGGCCGCATAAGGGCCGCCCCACGGTGCTTCTCCACTCTTAGTAATGGGACCGGTCGTCCAGCCAGACTTCCTCCAGGGTCACGTTGTTGTAGTATGCGGGGTCCACGTCCAGCCAGTTCTTGACCCAGGGCCACCACGCCATGCCTTCGGCGACCCAGCGCACATGGATCTTCGGCAGGTCGGTCAGAAGAATTCGTTCCATCTCATGAACGAGCTCTCGCCGCTCTGCATCGTCCGTCGCGGAGAGCTGCTTCTGGTAGAGTGCGTCGAACGTCGCATTACAGTACCTCGACTGGTTGGCGTTGCTTCCGCAGATGAACGGATCGGCATAGAACAGGCTGGGGTCCAAGACTCCGGACACGCCTCCATCGTCGATGAGCTGGTAGTCGAAGTTGTTTCGACGCTCCGTAAACGTTCCCCTGTCCACTATATCCAGATTCACCTCGACCCCGATTTGCCTGAGTTGGTCCTTGGCAAACTGCGGAGTGAGGATGGATTCCGGCGTGTCGAGCACCAGATAGTCCAGGGTCAAATCGCCGGGGCCGTAGCCGGCCTCCTGAAGAAGCTGCCTGGCCTGTTCCTGTCGCGCGATCACGACGGCGGGATCGGGAGAGCCTATGAACTCCGCCAGCTCGTCCGGCGGCAGGCTCCATTTGGTCCAGGGGGGTTGCCATCCACCCGCATCGCCCACGCCCTCTCCCAGGACCTCCACCGACTTATAGCGGTCGAATGCCAGGCTGAAGGCCTGCCGGACTTTAATATCGCTCCAGGGTGGCTCGTCGACCTTGCCTGCAATGCTGTGCCACCAGAGACGAGATCTCAACGACACTATGATCAGGGGCTGCTTCTCGTTGAGGATCTTCTTGTCCGATGCGTATATATATTGCATGAAGGAGTTAATATCGAGCTGCTTGACACGAAGAGCCGCCAGCGCGGTTACCGGGTCCTTGAAGACGAAGTTCCTCACTCCGTCTATATAAGGAAGGCCTTCTCGATAGTAGTCCGGGTTGGCAACGGTTGTGGAACCCTGCCCGGTCACATACTCCACCCAGATGAAAGGCCCGGTGCCGATGACCGTGGTCTTGACTTCCTCGTAAGAGATTTCGCTGGGAAGAATGCTGAACCAGCCGACAGCGATTTTGCTGAGAAAACCGGCGTCGGGCTGGGTCAATACGAACTTGGGAGTGAGAGAGTCTACGATTTCTATCCTGTCGACAGCGGTGAAGTAGCCCGCCCTGCGACTGGTGCTCGGGTCTCTGTACTTGTCAAAGCTGTGCTTGACGTCTGCTGCGTCCAGGTCGGTGCATGCGCCCGGCCTTCCCCCCGCGATGCTGCCGCAGTGGAACTTTACACCCGCTCGCAAGTTGAATGAGTATTCGAGGCCGTCGGGACTTATCGTCCAGCTCTCGGCAAGGTCGGGGACTACCTCGCCCTCGTCAAAGAAAGAGTACCTCAATAAGCGGTTGTACGAACCACCAACCCTCTGCTGTGTCCGCACGGTGGTCTGAGTCGTGAAGTCGAAGTTCAGGAGGTCCTCGCCCGCATGAGTCCTCAGAATTCCGCCCTTTATGAGTTCGCCTTCACCGCCGACGGGTGTCGGAATGGTTCGAATTACGATGGGCTGGGCCGCGGACGGCTTGGGGGTGGGAGCGGCTTCAGGCGCCAGGGCCGGAGCGGCCGGGGCCGGTGCGGCCGGCTGTTGAAGTGCCTGTGGTTGTGCCGCCTGGGCGGCCGGAGCCGGGGCCGGTGCTGCGGGAGCCACTTGCCGCGGCGCCTGAGCCGCCGGTGCGGAGCCGCATGCTAGGGCCAGTGCCAAGATCGCTGCTAACGCTGTGACGGCCCACCATCGTGCGCTGGTTGATCGTATGCGCATATCCAAAGCCTCCTGCCATTACTCGGGATTGGTAATGTATTCAGGCCTGCTCCTGACAGTGCGATTTCTAACATACGTGAAGCTGTAAAGTCAACTTTATTTGATAGGTACGGGACTGGTTGATGCCGGATTGATTTATTCGTCAGGATTCACTCTGCTTTCTAGCCTAGAATCAGGGGTAGACTGCTAAATTAGGCAATTAGAGCCGAATGTGACTCCCGATCGGGAGACCGACGATCGGGGCTTTGATAACCGAGGAAAATCCGGCCACCGTGATACAATCGCCGGAAACCTATTCACGAGGTAGGGTGGTCATGCACGTTGGTATCAACATATCGATCTCAGAGCAGCACGGAAACTTCGGCGCCCTGGCCCGAAAGATGGAGGAGGTGGGATTCGAATCGGTGTGGCTGCCGGAGCATCCAGTGATTCCGGTGCATCACAACTCGAAGTACGGTGGGACGCCCGACGGCTCGGTGCCCGTGGGGATGCGGTCCCTCGTTAACCCGCTGATTGCTCTCTCCTATGCGGCTGCGGCGACGAGCTCCATCAGGCTTGGAACGGCAATCAACCTGGTTACGGAGCATCACCCCCTGGACCTGGCCAAGCAGATTGCTACCCTGGACATGTATTCAGGAGGCCGGTTCATGTTTGGCATCGGCACCGGCTGGTTTCGGGAGGAGGCCGAGGCCCTGGGAGTGGACTTCGACCACCGAGGGACACAGGCCAGGGAACACGTGCTGGCCATGAAGGAGCTTTGGACCAAGGACGAGGCCGAGTTTCACGGACGCTACGTAGATTTCTCCGCGATGTACTGCTACCCCAAACCAGCTCAGAAGCCTCACCCGCCCGTGCTGATAGGTGGAAGCGCAAAGAATGTCCTCAATCGAGTCATTCAGTGGGGAGACGGCTGGATACCCATCCGGGTGGAGCCCGAGGAGATCAAGACGGCGCGCGCCACGCTAACGCGGCTGGCCGAAGAGGCGGGACGCGACCCCGCTTCCATTGACATCACGATTCACAGTCAGCCTGCCGACCGAGACATGATAATGCGTTTCGAGGAGGCGGGAGCGAATCGGGTGCTGGTGAGGGCGTCGGCGCCGGACCACGACAGCTCGTTGAAGGAGATCGAGGAGCTGGCGGAAAAGGTCCTCGGGTAGCCCCGGCGCGAAGCACGATATTCGATTCGAACGTCGTTTATGCTGGAGTTCACCTTGTATTATGAAGGCGGGGTCATCGAGGTGGTGATTTGTCTTTAGCCCGAGGGCGCTCCGGAGCTCGGCGGCCTCAGGCTCAATTTCCTCCACCGGCCTCGATGTCTGCTCTAGCGGACTTCATCCATGACCCCAGGCATGCTAGGGCGACATGTTGCCCCCGAATCTGAGGCCGAGACTCGTATTTCAGGCGCTGGGCAAGTCATATCCACACCTCGTTCTTGCTGTTAGCACGCGCCATCCCTTCTATTTTCACGCGCCTCTTTGAAATTTATGTCGTATGGTTTCGTGGACTGAATTTTCCTCTGTCTTGCCCGCTCCGTTCGTTTTGGGACCCGTGTGAGGAGATCGTCTGAGTGGATTCCGGCCTTCGCCGGAATGACGGGCGTGAAGACTTCGGAAAGATGAGCGTGAAGCGCTCTTCGGAGTGACGGGCTTGAAGCGTCAGGAATGTAGAGGTCGTCCGAGTGGATTCCCGCGCTAGCCGGCTGGGCTGGGGGGAAGTGTTCGGCAAGGTAGGGGATATGTCCTTGACATCTAGTA
>JADFQF010000156.1 GCA_022561955.1 Chloroflexota bacterium
GCATGCTCGGACCAATTCAAAATGAGCCTCGACAACGGCGACGTGAACGGCCGCTGGGCGACCACGGTCCGCCGGTGGATGCACGAGCTCCGCTGACCTGTCCTACCGGCTAGAGTCCGGCGGCGTGGGCCGAATGGAACGTATCCACGCCTGCTCTGAAGTCGTCCCTCCCCTTACGGACTATCGCCACCGGGCTGGCAAATCCGACGAAGACGTTTTGGACCGGTCCCTCCGACGCGACTCGGAGCAGGTGTCCCCTGGATTCCAGCCCTCGCAGTACATCCTGTGGTATACCGCCGCTCACCGTCGTGTGGGGGTTCGAGCAGTCCACGCGAGGCGAGTCGATAGCCTCCTGCGGGCCCAATCCGAAATCGATTATCTTGGATATGAGCTGCGTCACGCAGTTTGTTATTCGCCTGCCGCCCGACGCGCCCACTGCCAGCCTTACTCCCTCATCGCCTATCACCAGGGCGGGAGTCATGTTGTTCAGCGGAAATCTGCCCGGCATGATCGAGTTTACGCGGCCCGGCACCGGGTCGAACCACATCATGCCGTTGTTCATGACGACGCCGGTCCCCCTGGGGATGATGCCGGATCCGAATCCCGACATGACCGTGTTCGTAAGAGACACCGCGTTGCCCTCGGCGTCCATCGTGCAGAGGTGAGTCGTTCCGACATCGACCGCGGGACGGCTGGCCTCCAGGACCTTTGTCGGGCTTCTGCCCTCTTCCTTCCAGGGGTCGCCGGGCTCGAAGGCCGCCGGGACCGAACCATCAATCGACGCACGCCTTCGAACCGTATAGGCGTCCGAAAGCAGTCCATCCCAGGGCACATCGACGTATTCGGGGTCGGCGACGTAGGCGAACCGGTCGGCGTAGGCCAGACGCGCGCAGGAGATGTAGGTATGCAGCATCTCCTCCGAGTTGTGGCCCATGGCCGCCGCATCGAAGCCGCCAAGCAGCTTCAGGGTCATCGCGCTGGTAATGCCTGCGCTCGCAAAGGGCGGCACCCTTACAGTGTTGCCGCGATAAGCGAACTCCAGTCCGCCGTCCCAGATGAAAGGCTTGTATTGCGCCAGGTCCTCGAGGCTAAGGATTCCTCCGTTGCTCTGAATTCCCTCCACGAGTCTTTGCGCGACGTCTCCTCTATAGAAGGCGTCCGGGCCATGCCTGCCGATGGCCTCAAGTATGTCGGCGAGATCAGGCTGTCGAAGCAGCGGCGGGTTGTCGGCGTCGCCCTTGGGCAGCTTGCCGCCGGGCATCATTACCCTGCGAAGCTCCTCGTACTTGAAGAGCATGTCGGCCAGGCCGCCTATCGAGTAGAGGTCGAACCAGTGTGGGGAGAACCCTTGCCGAGCCAGAGCAACGGCCGGCGCCAGCACCTCCTGTAGCGGCAGCTTTCCGAATCGCTGGTGCGCCTCACAGAGTCCGGCCACGGCTCCCGGCGTTGCGATGGAGCGAAAGCCGTCGATATTTTCGTCGTTGGCGACGCCCGCCCAGCCAAAGGAGCCGGTGGACGCCTCGCCGGTTAGCTCGTACATGTCGGGCTGCGCGGCCAGAGGACCTCGCATGGGAAAGCCCACGACGCCGCCGCTTTCGCCGACCTGATACACAAGATATCCGCCGCCGCCAATGCCGCTGGATGCGGGCTCAACCACGCCTACCGCGAAACAGGCTGCGACGGCCGCGTCGACCGCGTTGCCTCCGGCCTCCAGCATGGCGACTCCCGCCTCCGTGGCATGCCTGTCCTTTGTGGCCACCATGCCCTTCGAGGCCCGGGCCTCTTGCTTGATGATGCGTGTCTCCGTGGGAACTGATAACAAGGCCTAACACCTCCGACTTACCGACGTCCGCGCAGTCGTTCATATTGCAACTGGCTCCGCCGTAGGATACTTGCGGTTACACACGACGTCAAACCTGTCCACTATAGATGCATACAGGCTATGCGTGCCTGTGACAATCCCTGTTTTCGCCGAATCTCGAGGTGAGAAGCTGCATCATGAAATATATTCTTGCGGTCTGGGCGGTAATCATAGTCGGCGCAGCCCTTTGGGGCGTCGTCAGCCGTCCCTCGGTCCTTAATTTTTTTACGGATAACCAGGGCATTGACGCGAATCAGAATCAAGATTCCGTCTCGACCACACAGAGGGAGATCGACCGCATCCTCGGTAACTCGCCGGGCCGTGCGTATAGGAAAAAGAAGGTCCAAGAGGCTATGGTGATCAAGGTCATCAACGGCGATACCATCGAGGTCGAAATCGACGGCGTGACGATGACGGTGGGCTATATTGGAGTCGAGGCCCCGAAGTACGAAGACAGAATTCAGGGTACTAAACCCTTTGGTAAAGAGGCTTACGAGAGGAACCGAGAGCTCGTCGAAGGCAAGACCGTCTATCTGGAAAAGGACCTCATGCAGATCGACAACGAGGGACGGCTGCTTCGCTACGTTTATAACGATGAAACGATGATAAACGCGCTTCTCATTCGGGAGGGCCTCGTTAAGGCTTCGAGAAGGCTGATTCCGGTTAAATATGCCGAAGTGATATATGAGATCGAGCTGAAGGCCATATCCGACCGCAAGGGCGGGTGGCTGAGAGACTGGCCAAACATCATCCACACGCGATAGGTCTCGATCGCACATTTTCCTCGGGCTTTAACGCCCCTAATACGGACGATCCGCGGCCCTTGCCTCAGCCGAGCGGCCCGACGCACCCAAAATAACGACGCCTGCTGCCAGGTTCGCCCACCGGATACCGTCGTCGGCAGGTGCCGATCTTTGGCCGTGTTCCCAGGCGCTTACGTCGGTTCCTAGCGGCTCTCACGTCCCTCGCGACCGGCCTCTAACGCAATTGTCCCCTCAATAGTGAACAAAATTTCACGAAAATATGGTTGACCCTGCCTTAATGTGGCACTATAATCTGTGCGCCAAAGTGGGGGTTTCGACTTCGCGCTATGACGTCGAACGCCTCATCGAGACCAAGGCCATGCGCAGGGAGCTAATTTTTGGCAACACAGCCATTGACGTCCGATAGGCTCGAATTCGACGACGAGTCCGAGGCTATCGAATATTACTTCGAGCAGGGCTGGACCGACGGCCTCCCGGTAGTGCCTCCGACCGCGGACAAGGTAAGGAAATTCCTCGAGTGGTCGGACCTGGCGCCGTCGGAGATACTGGGGACCGAGCCCACCAAGGGCAGGGTGATTACCGCCGAAAAGGTCGCAATCAATTGCGTAATGGCGGGCTGCAAGCCGGAATACTTCCCCGTAGTGCTCGCCGCCGTGGACGCCATCTGCGAGCCCCAGTTCAACCTTCACGCAATCACCGTAAGCACTATGGGCGCCGCTGTTCTCATGGTGGTGAACGGCCCCATATCTGGGGAGCTGGGCATAAACTCCGGCGTGAGCGTATTTGGCCCGGGACACAGGGCCAACGCGACGATCGGGCGTGCCCTCAGGCTCGTCATCTCCAACGTGACCGGAGCCGTGTCGGGCGTGCTGGACAAGGCCACGCTGGGCCACGCCGGTAAGTACACGTGGTGCATCGCCGAGGCCGAGGACGTGAGCCCCTGGCGACCGCTGCACGTCGAGCGCGGCGTCTCGCTGGACGAAGGCGCCGTTACCGTCTTCGCGGGCCTTTCTCCCACTCAAGTCGACTTCCATGCAAGCACCGATCCCGAGGCCATCCTTACCCGTTTCTCAGATGCGATGTTCGCCACGGGGCACGGCAAGGGAGAGCTCGTCATCGTGCTCTGCCCCGAGCACGTCGGCCACCTCAAGGCCGCCCGCTGGACCAAGAAGCAGATACGGGAATTCCTGTTCGAGGCCACCCATCGAAAGGCGTCCGAGTGGGTGCGAATGGGCGCGATGCAAGAGGGCGAAGTCGACGGCGACGACAATATTCCCGTCGCACTGAGTCCCGAAAACATTACGATAGTCGTTGCTGGAGGCACGGCGGGCGCGTTCTCCGCCGTGGTCCCCCTCTGGGGCGGCGGCTCCAACTCTCGTTCGGTAACCAAGAAGATCAAGGGATCATCCCGGTAAGAGGGACAAGAGGAGGCTAGTTCATGACCATCACAACCAGGGTCGAAGTGCTTGACCCGACGGTCGAGCCGGTACCGGCCCATACTATTATCGCCAGACGGCCGGAGACCCTGGACGGCACCGTACTGGGGCTGCTCGCCAACGGCAAGGCGAACTCCGTGGACCTGCTTTCGCTCGTTCACGAGGTGCTGGCCGACCGCTACGATTTCAAGGGCGTCGTGGAACGCAATAAGGGCAACGCTTCCAGGCCCTGCCCGAGCGAACTCATCGAAGAGATGACGGAACAGTGCGACGTAGTGATTAGCGCGTCGGGGGATTGAGGGTCCTGCTCATCGTGCAGTGTGCACGACGGAATCACCCTGGAGCGAAACGGCGTCCCGACGGCTGTTATATGCACGGAGCCCTTCATATCCAGCGGCAAGGCTATGTCCAAGATTGGAGGCATCCCGGACTATCCCTTCGTTGTGGTGCCGCACCCGCTGGGAAGCCTCTCCATTGATCAGCTCAGGGAACGCGCCATGCAGGCGGCGCCGGAGGTGCTCAAGATCCTCCTGGCGAGATAATCAAAACGCGCCTACAGACTGGAACACGGGCTCACCCTTTTTCAAAGAGGGTGAGCCCTTTTTCTGAAGACTACTCGGCCACGTCGAAGCGCTCGGACTCGGGCGACCGCGACCAGAGTACGTCCGCTCCACTCATCACCGCGCTGCGCTCGGGACTGGCGCGCCAGCCGTCGTAGATCTCGTTGCTGTCCCAACTCACCAGGGTAGTAACCTTCGAGGGTTCGGTTCGGGAGTACAGCGTCACCCGACTCACGAAGCCCGGCGCCCTGCTCTGGGCCTCCCCATTCCTATCCAGTAGGTCGCGGGCCTCCTGAATCTTGTCATCCTTGGCCCAGTGATGGGTCAATACGCCAATCATGGCTCCTCCAGGGTTTTCGAATAATATGGCCGGAAAAGTATACCACCATGAGCAGTATCTGAGGGCTCGGTAGTGAGCTGCTGGGCCCGAAAGGGAGCGTGGATGAGGATCATGTCCACGTCGAGCGGGTGAGGAAGCTGCTATCGGACGATGCCGATGTGGAGGAGTTCGCCGAGATGGT
>JADFQF010000157.1 GCA_022561955.1 Chloroflexota bacterium
CGGTCCCGTCTTCCACCGCCAACGAAAAACCAACACACCAGACTCACTCGTTCAGATCGCAAATACGACGGCAACGAGTTCCTTAAGTTTCCTAATGCGTGCACCGCGTTTATTTATGGTTTTGACACTGATTGCATACATCGTATGAATCTCGTGAAGCCTCGAAACGCGGGACACACGCTTGGTAAATCGAAGGACTCTGGCGACACTCATGGCGGCGGCAACGGCGATTATCGCGCTGGGCTGCGGCATCGACCTTTCGGCTCCGGCCCTACGGGAGATACAGGGCGCCCTCGATGAACCCACCGCAGTCGCCCTTTCGTTGATACCTACCAGCTCGCCCGCGCCGACGGCCACCACCATAGTTGCTCCGACACCAACTACCGTTCCGCCATTGGCGACGATAAGCACGCCTCTCGCGACGCCGACCGCGACTGTCGCACCGGCCTTCACGGCCACGGCGACGAGCGCGCCCTTCGTACCGCTGCCCACGTCGACGGCGAGCCCAACTGCGACTCGCACGAGGGTTCCGACCAGTACGGCCACACCCGTCACAATCGCCGATATAGTAGTGGCGTCCCTGCCCACCGAAACGCCGTCTCCCACTCCGACGCTGGTGCCGCCCACGCCGACGTTTACGGCGACGGCAACGGCATCCCCTACGCCAACGGCAACGCCGAAGAAGAAGAAGAAAGGCGGCGGCGGCGGCGGTGGCTCTTCATCCTCGAGCTCGCCACCGACAAGCACACCGGTCCCGACCGCTACGGCAACGCTGGTCCCGACTGCGACGCCCAATCCGACGGCCACAGCCGTGCCGACGTCGACGCCGGCTCCGACCGCGACGCCGACTCCCGTGCCCGTGAACATTACGGTGGCGGACGGCCAGGGCAATGTCGGAACGACGCTCAGCCTGGAGATTCGGGTGCAACAGGCAAGCGGCGGAATATCGGGCTTCGTGATGGACGTGACGATCTCCGATCCTTCTATCGCGACCATCACGGGCGTTACGCTGCCCGACTACGGCCTGGTATTCGTCAACGGCACACCCGGCCCTACGGTCGGCGTACTCATCGCGGACCTGAACGGCGTTCTGGACGGCGTGCTGAGCGACAGTCTCATGGCAACAATTGATGTGCAGCTTCTTAGCTCAGGCGCGGCCGAGCTGAACGCAGCATTTACTCTGCTGGACAATGACTCCGGCGCAAACCTCGTTCCCTTCGTAATAGTCGCCCCAGGGGCCGTCATCGCGAACTAATTCCATGCCGTTTCCAGGTACAAAATCTCGTTGATTAGCGATTTAGGCTATGCTATGCTCAGGTTGGCCCTACAGGTTTTCCAAAGGCGTTTCGTACATTGCAGAACTCCCTGGTGACCGGTAGCATTCCAAAATTGAAACCATAAGAAGGAGTTTGTCAGCAGTGTTCGAAGATAAGGATATTACCTGCGTAGAATGCAGTACGACGTTCGTCTTTTCAGTGGACGATCAGCAGTACCACTCTGAAAAGGGCTACACCAACGAGCCCAAGCGGTGCCCGGACTGCCGGAGGGCAAGAAGGTCAGGCGGAAGCTTTGGTGACGGGGGCGTCCGTCAGATGCACCAGATACAGTGCGCCCAGTGCGGCAAGGACGATGAGGTGCCCTTCAAGCCACGGGGCGACCGTCCGGTATATTGCTCCGACTGCTTTACGAATAACCGCCCGGCGGCTACCAGCTTCTAACGCGACTACGTTGCCCAGGGCGGCAAAACGGTTGCCGGGCATGGCCGCCGTAGAGGCACCATTCCAAGAAAATCGATCTCACCGGTTGGGCCGATCGGCCGTAATAGGCTGACCGGCCCGATCTATTCTGCCCCTCACGCATGCTCTGTCGGAAGTCCGGCCATGAGTTGCAAGTGACGCCCCTTCGCAAAGGCCTGCCCCGCAAGGCCTTAGCCCCATCCGCCACGGTATTGACGGCGTGGCCAGGGCCTGCTGCTTGGTGAGCAGGGCTTCCTCACGTTTCCCTCACGCGTAATCGCCGATTTCACATTGACAGTATTTTTGGTCAAAGATAAGGTATTAGGGTCGGAGTCGAAGGGATATTCCGAACTCGGTGGTGGAGACGCCGGAAAGGCGGTGCGCGTGGTCCGATTATTCGAAATAAACCACGAATGGAAATGTCCTTAGTGCGCCCCTGCTGGTGCTGTTCACGGGTAAAAGCAGCCATTCGATAGGACCAGCGGGGGAATCCAAAGACCGAAGGGCCGCATAGACTGATAGAGAAGAGACGCGAAGCTTCGCTTTAGGCGAAGGCGTCCTCGCCGGTCTAGTGACCGGAACGGCGGTACCAAGGGGAAAACGAGAACTGCGCGAAGAGAGGTCTCCCGATGTGTCGGGGGGCCTCTCCTTATTTATGACCCCGAAGAAATCCTCCTCCTCACCGCCTCCCGTGCCTCCTCGAAGGGGCGTAACAGAAACGCCATATGATCGTCCTCACCGTGGTGGTGCGTCACCGAGCCCGGCGCGTACCTCGCGGCGTTCTCCCTGATATACGTCATGCCACCCTCGATGAGGGTCAGCATATACGTGGCGGCCTGAGGATCGAACATAGCCCAGTCACCCCCGCAGGCCAGGTATATGGGAGAGGTATGGCTGAATATTCCTCGAGTCCAGACGTCGTGGTGAGAGAGGCCGTCGAAGTACCCCGAACCGCCGCACCTCGCCGCAATCCATGAATGTTCATCCACTTGAATGCTTTCCTTCAATTCGAGGCGTCGGGCGCCTCCGGAGCTCTCGGCAGAGGCGATGACGCGTCCGTTCAATATGATCTCCAGGGTATTTATGGGTATGACGCTCTCGGCCAATGCCTCCACCTCCACGGTACCTGGTCCACTCATTTGGACCGTATCGCCGATGCGTTGACCCTCTACTGAAAGGTGAATCATCGGACCGCCGCTGAGGAACGTACGGCCGGCGCTTACCGCCCTGCACCAGTTCTCATAGTTGAACTCTTCGTCGCCCGGCACATAGGCGTAGGTCCTGTACATGCCCACCGGGACCTCGTTGCTCATCTTGTCGGTCCCGCCGACCAGCGGCAGACGATAACCACAGTTGAGATAGCGATAGTACTCGATGTGGTTGAAGCGCTGGTGACGAATCATCTCCACGGCGTCGACTCGGCCCGTGGCAATCAAGGTCGCGGGCTCGCCGTTGGGGCTGGGGAAATGAGGGATGACCACCCTGCCGCCCTGGGCGTGGGCGCGGTCCGCCCAATGGCTCATCGTGGTCTCCATGATGCCGCCGAGCTCGCCCTCGCTCACGCCGTCGCTGCACCAGGGCATCACGGGCTCCTTCAGTCCCCACAGGATCATATGTCCCAACACGTGCTGACGGTTCTCTTGCGACGTGAAGACTATGTTGCTGCCGTCCCGTGACACGCTGGGCCTGCCCGTGAACTCCTCCGTGTTGGTGAACAGGCTGCCCCACTGGGACTGGAGCAGGTTTACGACGTTCAGGTCCTCGCCCTGCGACTCGAAGTGGCTGCCCTGCGTGGACAGAAAGTGCACGTGGGAGTCGCCGCTGAACCATCGCTGGGCGTTCATGTTTGTCCAGCGCTTTAGCCGCAGGGTGAGCTCCTGCTGGCCCGGCTGGATGTTGACTCTCGTCCTTAGCGGCTCGTACTCGTAGCCCCGCGCAACGTCCACGATAACGTCGCCGCGTGGAAGCCAGCCCTGGCAATTGCCGTCGATATAGGCGTAGGTGATCTGGCCCAGGCGAACGTCGCCGCCCACGTCGATGTGCCACGTCCCCTGGTTGGAGTTCACCTGATTGTGGTGTCCGTGAGGCTGATACGGGATGCCCTCCGGAGACCTGAAATGCACGCGACACGGCACCGGCCGGCCCGTGTCGTCGTCCAGGACCGTGACCTTCACCCAGTTCCTGCCCCTGTCCAGGAGCTCGATGCGCATGTTCTGCGTGGCGGCGGCCCCCTTCTCCTCGACCTCACTCCACTTGACCTCGCCGAGAACATTGCCGTCCTGCTTGACCGTTACCGTCGCCGAGGGCGTCGCCGCGATCTCGACGTAGGCCGGGCTGGACTTTGTATTGAGCGGCTCGCCGAAGCCCTTGAGGACGTCGGCCTGGAACTCCTCCACCGACGCCTCGGGCAGAGGAAACACGTACGTAGCGATGCCCCTGTCGACCTCGACCTCCAGGCCGGAGTTCTCCTTTGTCTCCCGTCCGTCGAATAGGGTTATCCGCGCCTCACGCCGTCCCTGCGTCACGAACGGATACTCGTCAACGTGGCCGAGCGTAACTGCGGCGATGAAAAACCTGGGCCCTCTGGGAACGATCTCGACCGATTCGACCGTGATATCGGGCTCCGGGTTTCTCCACGCCCACAGGTAGTAGGACTCGGCGTTGCCCTGCATGGCCTCGGTCTGTCGACGGCCCGCCTCATCCCAGGGCCCGGCGTGTCTGGAGATGACGTAGCCGTCGCGGTCGCTCACCGCGCGGTAGGGCTGGCCCACGTTGAAGAAGTCCGTCGACAGCACGTGGATTTCGAATTTTTCACGGACCGGCACCGAGAGCTCTTGGCCGTCCGACAAATGGAAAATATAGTCGGCGACATGCCTGCCGAGCTGCCCGCCGTCGCGAACGTCCGACTCCAGCAATCTATGAGCAAACACGACGTTTCGCACCGCGCCGCCGATGGGAATGCTAATCGGAGAGGAGCTTCCTTCCACGGCCAAGAATATCTTGTCCCCAGGCGAGGCTCCGTCGGCGCCAATCTGAAACGGCAGGCCACGCATGGTTTGACGGCCCACCTTCGGCGCCTCGCCGTCTCCAAGGACCTCGATTCCGGCGTTGCAGAGTGCGGAGATATCGATGGGCGCATAGTCGTTCATGGGCGGCAGCCTCTCCTACGGGAATTACGGGCATCGTATTCGCGGCGCTGTCCTGCGTCAAGGGCGGGTCGACCACGGACGACGCCTTGAGGTAAACCCTGCGCTTCAACGCCGCGCTCACTGATTTTCCATCCGATCGTGCGACTTGCGGTATCATGTCACTGCAAGGCGGTCCATCGGAAAAGCTCGGCCCGGAATTTAGGAGAAGACATGCAGGAAGCAAACAGAAAGATAACTTTGAAATCTCGA
>JADFQF010000158.1 GCA_022561955.1 Chloroflexota bacterium
CCGCCACACCGAAGGCCACTGAGACCAATCTCGCCGTTGTGATGGATACCCCGGCCAGCTCTATGACCAGCGCTATGGGCAGCAGAAACAGGCTTGGCAGGTTGGTGGATGGCACGAATACGAGGGTGTTGCCGGGGTCGGACAGTATGTGCCGCGCCTGGTTAATGTTGTCCGCCTCATCGAACCAGAGCCCGGCGGGCAGCTCCTGAAGATTCACCAGGCGCACTATCAAGGCGAGGATGACGACGGCTGCCAGTCCGATCCACGGCATCGCGTCGTGCATGCCCACGCTCACCCGCGCGCGACTGCACCACGCCCTCAGCAGCGCCGTCCATCTGCCGTCGAGCCCCGCTACCGAGACGGCGAGGACGATGATGGAGAGGCCGTAGAGGTACCATGCCAGGGTGTTGGGCGGTCCCTTGGGAAAGAGAAAGAGGCTAAAGCCCAGGAACACGCCGCCCAGGGCCATCCCGCCAAGACTCCAGCGCCGCTCGATCTTTCTGAAGCGAGAATGCGAGCCGCCGGGAGTTTCTCCGTACTTCGTTTCGAAGTTTGCTTCCCTGACTGAGGCCGGCGTACCAAGGAACGACAGCGGGCGATTCGCGACGGAGAGGGCGATGGCCACGGCCGCCACGACGAAGGGCGTGACCGA
This sequence comes from Chloroflexota bacterium, assembly GCA_022561955.1. The sequence continues at coordinate 653 of JADFQF010000158.1, forward strand.
CCATTGAATTTGCCCGGTGCTTAGTAGCGCCTGTCCCAGCACGCCCAATATGAGCGCGGCAACGACGAGCATGAAGCGCAGAGCGTTCGGACTGTTCATCTGCATTAGTTTGCGCCGGCGAAGTCCTCGCGGCTAATAGCCATCAGCCGGCAGTCCCAATACTCTCCTTCGTGAAGCTCTCTGCCGGGGAGAAGCTTTTTCATCTTGAACCCGCATTTTTCGTAGCATCGGATCGCCCGGCTGTTTGAAACACGAGGGTCTATAACGATCCGAAGGGCGCCCATATCGTCGGAAAGGTAACCAACCAGCGCCGAGAGCGCCGCGGTGCCTATGCCCTTGTCCCACAGCTCGGGAAGGCCTATGAACAGGTCTACTCCATATATGCCCTTGGTGGCTTCGATTCCCAGCTTCCCGGCCGAGGAGCCTTCCACGGAGTAGTACTGCATGTAACCTACAGGCGTGCCCCGGTAGACAAGCATACAGGGCGCCGGGTCTCCCTGACCACGCGCACGGGGGCCATATTTTAGCCGGACTTTCGCCAGGTCGTGGGGGTTGTCGCGTCCCTCGTAGAATTCCAGCACACGCTCGTCTGAAAGCCAGCGCGACATGAGAAGGTAGTCATCATCATCGTCCCGCATATGTCGGATTGCGATGTCGTCGGACGCGACGAACGGCTTCATCGAGGGCTCTCGCATGCAAAAGGCCGCAGAGGCTGAAGGCCAGGGCCGGTTGCGCCTATTTCGGAGCTCGGGAGCATCATTCCGTCCCGGTTATGAAGTATTCTCGGAGGGGTCTTCGGTGAAAATTACGCCCTTGTCGTAAAGCACCTGCAGCTCATCGGCAGAGTATCCGACCTCCCCAAGGGCGTCCCTGTTGTGCTCGCCGAGCAGTGGAGTTCGCATGCCGGCCATCTTCTCGGTGTTCCCGAACCGCAGGCCGTTGCTGGAATACTTCATCTTCCCCAGCACAGGGTGAGCATAAAAAGAGACCATATCCTCGGCCGCTGGGTGCTCATCGTCAAAATAGCCTACGTTATATTGGTCTATCGACTCGGAAGCGGGAACTCCGGCAGACCTCAACACAGGCAGCCACTCCGCGGCGGTGCGCTCGGCGAAAATATCCGAGAGCGCATCGGCGAGAGCGCCGTCATTTTCGGCGCGCAGCTCGGCGGATACAAAACGGCCGTCGCTCAACACGCCTCCGTCGTCAACGGCCTTGCACAGGGCCTCCCAGGACGACTGACCCTCGGCCACGACGTACAGCCAGCCCTCTTTCGTCTCGTACAGGCGACTGAGGGCGTGAAGGCCGTGCTGACCCTTGTCGGCGAGGCGTCGCGGCCTCTTCCCCTCGTACCTGAGAAAGCCGTCCTCGCTAAGCATAGCCCCCGCGTTCAGCAGGTTGCAGTCCACCATCTGCGACTTGCCGGTGCGCTCGCGGACGTACAGCGCAAGAATCGCACCCAGCGCGGTCAGGGCGCCGGAGGTAAAGTCCGTTGGCGCAAGCTGCGCGAGAAATACCGGCGGGTTGTCTTCGCCGCCCTGCGCACGCTGCAACCCCATCCACGCCTGTGCGAGCGGATCGACTCCGGGCCTGTGCGAGTAGGGCCCCGTCCATCCAAAGGCCGTCGTATGAGCGTGGATCATGCCGGGGTTCAGCTTGTCCATGACCTCGCTGCTCAGGCCCATGCGGTCGGTGGCGCCGGGGCGCATATTGGCGAGCATGATGTCGGAGCTCGCCGCCAAACGCCGGGCGGCCTCCATGCCCTCGGGGGTCTTCGTATTGACGGATACCGAGCGCTTGTTGGAGTTGAGATACAGGAAGTAGGTCATGCCGGCGGGCCGCGAAATATCGCCGTCCAGCGATTCCAGCTTGATGACGTCGGCGCCCAGGTCGGCCAGGCACTTGCCCGCCGCCGGGCCCGCGATGACGTTGGTCATCTCCAGAACGCGAACTCCGGCCAACGGTAGGGTCGAGGACTCGCTCCCAGGCTCGTCTGCAATCTTGGGCGTTGCATTTTGGAGCTCTGCCAGCACTGTGTTCGTGTCCTCGCGGTGCAGATGCCGAGGCCCCCTGATCTCGCCGGGCGTCTCGGACATCTTGATCGGTACGCCCATCTGCACCACCCGACCCTCCTTGGGGTCCTGCATCTCGACGACCATATCGTTGGCGATGACCTGCGGATTGTCCATCGACTCCTCGTTGGTGCCGGCGCGAGCGTAGGGCACGTCTGCGGACTCGAATATCTCCTCCCAGTCCGCGACCGGCTTCGTCTTGATCACGCCGGCGACGATATCGAAGAGCTCCTGCCTTGCCTCCTCATCGACCGGGCGACGGCCGTCTCCGTACCTGGGGTCGGTCAGGACTTCCGCAATGCCCATTACGGCGGCGGCAAGATCGACAAAGCCGCCGTGTATGCAGCCGATCTGAATCCACTCGCCGTCGGCGCACTCGAAGTTGCTGTAGAATGGACCGCCGCCGGCGGGCGTTAGCTGGAAAGACCTGGGGGTCAGGTGCTCCCCGACGACCTTCGGCGCGTAGAGCAGCGCTCCGGCATAGAGCGAGGTCTCGACGCTTCTGCCTCGTCCCGTCCTCTCTCGGTCGTAAAGTGCAGCCACTATTCCCTGGACCGCAAGCGTTGCCGCGCCCGTGCTTGGGATGGGGTGTATGACGTGGACCGGCCCTTCCCGAAAGCCCGGCTGGCTGGAAAGTATGCCCGTGCGCGCCATCACGAGGTCGTCGTTCGGAGGCTCGTCTCTCAACGGACCACGTTTCCCATAGGCCGTGATGGAGCAGTGTATGAGCCGGGGGTTGATGCCCCGAAGAGTTTCGTAGTCGACCGCGTTCTGATATCTGTCCGATGGCGTAAAGCTCTCGAGGAGCACGTCGGCGACGCTCACGAGCTTATGGAACGTCTCCCGGTCCTTCTCGATATCCAACGAGACGCTCTCCTTGCCGCGGTCCCAGATGATGTACCCGGGCCCGCTGCGAGAACTATCGCCGTCGGGCAGCTCCAGACGAATCACCCTGGCGCCGTTGTCGCAAAGCAGCATCCCGGCGAGGGCGCCCGCCTTACCCTGGGTCACATCGACGACGGTTATGCCGTCCAGCGCGGTGGTCATATCTGTTTCATGATTTTTTGGCCGATTTCATATTCTGGTCATGCCCACCCGCCGGTATCACAGGCAAGACGATGTGCGAGGGCCCAGCGCCATCGTGAGACACAGCGTCATCGACGGCGAGGCGCAGGCCGAACCGCAGTTGGGGTATCTCGATTTCATATGTCTGCTGGGTCATACAGTGATTGTCAGATATTCGAGTAGCCGCTGGATTGTAGCACGGCAAAGCCTGGAGAGGCTTCAGGTCGAAATCCGAGAAAGGCGGAGACCTGGTTTACCGGCCCGTGGATGATGGCCAGGCCGACGGCGCCATTAGACATAGCTAGTGCCGAAGCGCTCGCTGTGAGCGATCTCGGACAGCGCCTTGCGGCTTCGCACGCCCCTGGTGCCGGTAACGTTGTCGAGGCGATATCCGAAGGGGAGCAGAGTGATTAGCACCAGGTTGTCCGGGATGCCGAGAAGCTGCTTGACCTGCTGGTTCTGCTCGGCGACACGCAGGCCCACGAAGCACGTGCCGAGGCCCTCTTCCCAGGCCACGAGCTCCATCTGCTGGAGCGCGCGACCGGCGTCCAGGTCCGGGCGGTCGGCGTTGTCCATTACGATGGCTATGGCCATTGGTGCGTCGGCCACGAATCCGCCGCTGGAAGCAATCCTTCCCAGCTTCTGAAGAGTCTCGCGGTCGCGAATCACGATGAAGTGCCACGGCTGCAAATTCTGGGAGCTCGGCGCCAGGCGTCCTGCCTCCAGGAGCTTGCGGACGACCTCGTCGGGCACGGGGTCGGGCTTGAACTGTCGGACCGTTAGTCGTGTTCGTATCGCTTCGTGAACGTCCATGTTCGGACCTCCTTTACAGGCGCTAGTATCTCGCCTGGCGGACTCCATGGCAAGTGAGGAACCCCGGCGCCGTGCAGCATTAGCGTTGATGCCCGATGCGACGTGTAGTTGACGCGCCGAATTTTTGCTTGCTAAACTCTCGGACATAGCCGGATTACGGTGCATGGCAGCGCCGAACAGTCGAGGAAACAGATATGGAGTACACGATACGGGCTCCCCGTGTTGCTCGCCGCCTGGTCGCCAACGGCCTTCCAGTTCGAGTCTCCTATAGCGGGCCTGATTGAACAGAACGCAGAACCTATAGCTTCAGTCTTGCCTCGGCGTCATAGGGCGTCCGCAGGTCACCGCGAGGCTGACATCAGTTGCTGAAGCTGGCATGAGTGCAAATTGAGATGCACAAATATTGAGAGTCTATGCCATCCTGGAGGCCGGAGTCAGATCTCTGTGCGACTCGGGCTATACTTTTCCATAGCCGCGCGGTTC
>JADFQF010000159.1 GCA_022561955.1 Chloroflexota bacterium
TCTGCGAACCCAAAGCAGTTTGGTCAGACGGCCAGAAGCAACTTGCAATCTCTGCAAGAACACTTATAGATAATTGAAGATTTCAATTCATGGAAGTTAGAAGATTTCATAACACAACTGTAGAAGCCGCTGTTGAACTGGTAAATCAGCTGCTGCCAGGCTTCGTAAGACAGGCAGGAGACAACGTCTCAAACTTGCAAAGCAGATGGGATGGGCCTGTGTTGTATGCCTCGTTTACCGTACACACGCCTCTCGGAAACCTCAATATCGCCGCAACTTTTACTGTGACGGTTAGTGAAGTAATCATTTACTCCAAGTTGCCTTTTAGGTCAAGGGTAAGAGAAGGTCAAATTCGAGCTGCCGTAGAAAAGGAACTCGACCGGTATTTATAGAAGCAGCGCGAAGCGCACATCCCCGCTCAGCTCGTAGCCGGCTCGTCACGCTAGTCGCATACCACCCCGCGTCAGAACAAGCCCTCTGCCTCGATCCCAAGGTAGAACTTTCCGACATCATCGTAGTGGGACATGCGTCCCTGCCCCTGCTGCGTCATGACGTGCACGTCCTGGAACCGGCGCTGTATGGGATGGCTGTCGAATATCGCGGTGGAGCCCAGCAGGTTGTAGGCGATATCAACCACATCGGCCGACATGCGGGTGGCGTGGGTGGCCGCCAACCGCAGTTGAACGCGCTCGTCGATGGTCAGCGAGTGTTTCTCGCCGGCGCTCTCCCAGACCGCCGTGATGCTCTCGCGAAGAAAGGCCTTGGCAGACCTCCACACGGCCTCCGCCTGGCCTATCTGGCGCTGTGTCGTCGACATGTCCCGCAGCAACACTCCGCCGGCTGCCGGGGTCCTGCTGCCGGCGAGCTCGATGGCCGAGTCCAGGGCCGCACGGGCAGCGCCGAGCGCCGCCGTTCCGAAACCCGCTCCAAAAAGCAGGACCGTCGGTATTACGTACAAAGTGCCGTTTTCACGGACCGGGTCGGACATAGTGTATGTCCGGGCGTTGGGAATGAACCGATCATCAATTTCGAAGCCGAAGCTGCCCGTGCCGCGCAGACCCTTGACCTGCCAGACATCTATTAGCCGGACCTCTTCTTTCGGGATAAGCAGGATCCGATTCTCCTTCGGGCCCGCCGGCGCGTCTCTTCCGTCGTCGGACCTGGTTATGGGTGCGATCGCGGCAACCCATGTAGCATGCCTGACGCCGCTGCTGAAATTCCAGCGCCCCGAGAGTCGATAGCCGCCATCGACGGCGACTGCCCTGGGCGGAGACGCAGGCGGGCCGTTTGTCACGACGGCACGTCGGTTGCTCCAGATTTCGCGAGCGGTCTCCTCGGGCATCCTGACGGAGTAGGTCGTCAGTATATTGTTCTGGCAAATACACCAGGCGGTGCTGCTGTCGGCCTCGGCGAATATCTCGACTATGCGAAGAAAGTCCAGGAAGTTCAGCTCGGCGCCACCCAGAGATCGGGGCAAGAGCAGCCGAAAGAAGCCCTTGTCGGCCATATCTGCGGCCAGATCGGAGGGTATCTCCCTCTCGCTATCTATGCTGTCGGAAGCGGCCGCCACGCGAATGGCCAGCTCGCGGGCGGCCTCCAGGTAGTGGTCGGTGTCTTGCTGCGCTGTCGCCATTAATTCATCCCACCAGTCTGACTTTGTTGTCTTATTTTGCCGGGCCGATCGCCTTACGGTGGAAAGCAAAAACTCCGTCTCCGTCTGCCGACCCTGGATATCTCAGCGCCCATTATAGTCGTCCCCTGGGACGGCCGCCACAACGACGCCCGAGGGTCCTATCCACCGAGCATTATTCCAAAAAGGCTGTGGACGGCCAATGTGAGCGAGCATCGGTTTACGTATCGGACTGGGACAGCTCAGGATGTCTCACCACACACTAAAGGAGCACGGATACGCCGACGTGCGACACAACGTTGGAGGCGACTACGACTGGGAGAGCGCCGGTTATCGGCCGGAAGGCGATGCGGTGGTGGCGGCATGAGGACCGTTGCGAAATTCGGAGGCCTCCTGTAATATCCCAGATTTTTCTAGGAGGCCGGCCATGTTTGCCGGCACAATTGTTGCGCCAATGAAGCCAGATAAGTGGGACGATCTGGTAAGCATTTATGGTGATTCCTCAAGGCCCCATGTTGGCGGACCCGAAGGCATGAAGGCGGCCAATCTGCCGAGGGTGCCGGGTTCCGATGAAGATATGTCGGTCGTCTCTTACGACACCGAGGCACAGGCCAAGGCCACCGCGGAGCCCGGAGGGCTTTTTGTCGAAATCGTGCCTAAATTGGCCGAATGTTTCGCCGGTCGGCCTGTGAGGAATATCAGCGAAGTCATAGTTGCAATCGAATTGACTATCCGCAGGCGCTATCCATCCAAGAAGCGCGGCTCGCGCTATTCCCCGACACGCAGCCTACTCGGCCGGCGCGCCCTGTCTCAGGGCGCCGTTAGCTCGGGACCTGCGGTAGCGGCTGACGATGACGAAGGCAGCGAAGGCCACGAGCACGGCCCCGCCTGAGACGATCATTATGACGTCGAAGCGGGTGCTGATGAAGTCCTGGATGGAATCGCCGTAGAAGAACACGAGCCCGCCGATCAAGAAGAATCTCGCGCCTCTGCCCACAATGGCGGCGAGCACGAAGGAACGGCGATCGAGGTTCAGCATGCCGGCGGTTATGGTGAAGATCTTGAATGGCAACGGCGTGAAGGCCGCCAGCAGGACCGCCCACGCTCCGTAGGTCTTGAACATTCTCTCAACCCTGTCCACCTTCTCCTTTTTCACGAAGCGGTTGAGCAGGGGACGACCGTACTTGCCGCCCAGCCAGTAGCCCACCACGGCCCCCAGGACTGAGGTTATCGTTACGATGCCGGCCAACCAGAGCGCCGAGCCGGGGTTGATTAGCGAAATGCCGATCAGCAACGGGTCCGGCGGTATGGGATTGAAAATAGCCTCGGTAAATGAATCGACGGCGAGCACCACTATGGACCACTCGCTGTCTGCAAATCCGTTAAGCCATTCGGTCATCCGGTGCAGCAGGTCAAGCATCTTACCTAGAATTATAAACCGCCACGTGGAAGGGCGTAACGCTAATCTCTACTAGTCTTGTGCGCTTTACAGCCCGGCCGCACCCAGCACTCGTTCCACGTTTGACGGGTCCGGCGCTATCTCACCGCTATCTATTCCCTTGACGACATCGACGATCGACGCGTTCACGGGCGTGGGTATGCCAAGCTCTCGGCCCCGTGCCACGATGTAGCCGTTCATGAACTCGATCTCGGTCCGCCTGCCCTTGGTCACGTCCTGGGCCATGGACGACTTCCAGTCCGCCGAGCCCGGCCGAGGCATCTGCTTGGCGTCGAGCTCTTCGAAGACGTCGCCCTCGTCGGCGCGCGCCCAGGTCTCCGCGGGCGTTCCGCCTATGGGCTCTATGGCATATTTATGCGCCAGGCCGACCTGCGCCGACTCCTTGGCGATCTGAATCTGGATGAGCCTGGCGCGAGGGTTTTCGGCGAAGACCTGCGATCCCGTTCCCGTCATGGCGCCGACGGGATTGCCCATGGAGTTCGTCGTGAGCTTGGACCAGCGTTCGCCCCAGATGTTGGAAGTGGCCTTGGAGCCGTCGATACAGCTCAACATGTCCGCGATCTCCTCCACGCGCTGCGTCACGCGGCCGTGCAGCTCGCCCACGCGGAATACGTCGTGGCCACGCTCGCGCCCAGGACGGCCGCCTCGATTTACCTTACCCGGCTCCCAAAGCGCCACGGTAATGCTGGACATCACGCATCCCACCTGCCGGTCGTACCCGACGATGGACGCCGTTAGCTGATCATTCATGCAGTTCTGGCTGTTGACCACGACCCCGTCGGGCGCCAGGAGCCGCTTGATATAGTGGCTGGCCCACTCGGTATCGTACGACTTCATGGCCAGAAATATGATATCGAAGGGCTTTTTCAATTGCCATGCGTCGGCCAGGTGGACTGCATTGACGGCAACGTTGAACCCGCCGTCGCTATTCTCGACGCTCAGGCCCTTCTCATTCATGACATTGACGTGCTCTCCCCACATGTCGATGAGGGTCATGTCGTAGCCCTCTCGCGTCAGAAAACCGCCCAGGTAGCTGCCCGCCGCGCCTACGCCGAATATAGCAATTCGCTTGTCCATGATTTTCTTCTCTCCTGTCTTATTTCATGCGCCCATTTCCAGAGCCGCATCTCACCCTCTCCGACGCGTCGGACCGTCGAGGGAGAAGGCTAGTTATTTCTCTCCCCCTTGCCAAGGGGGAGACTAAGTAACTATCTCAAAATGGCGAGCCTCCACTGACGACGGAACCACAGGAGCATGCATGCCAGCTGCAATAGTCCCAGGTAGTTCGATGCCTTCTTGTCGTAGCGAACCAGAATCGCGCGGCACTTGGAGAGCCATGCCAGCGTTCGTTCTACAACCCACCGGCGTGCCGGATACCGCTTCTCTCCAGAGGCGTCTAGCTTCTCCTCACCGATGCGTCGCACGTGCGCCTGATAACCGTGTCCGGCGGCAGCTCCAGCCCGACGATACGCTCCCGGCCCCATCCTGCCGATTCGAGAGAGTTGATTAGCACATCAGCCATCGCCGACGAAGTGCCTATCACTCTCTGTCCCGATGTGTTGAACTTCAAACCGACCACGTCATCGGGTTTCAAAATGGTGGCCCATGCTTCCTTCGAGTTTGGCTTACCCGTAAGTGCAAGCAGCATGGACTGAAGCGTCTCGGCGAGCAGTTGACGATGAACCGTCGGACCGTCGGAAAGGTGCGTGTCCCGGGCCAGAACGACATGAGACATCGGCTGGTCGGAATCAAAGCTGAGGCGTGGTTCAATGGGTACCGCGCGAGCCGATTGCCAGGATGCACCGCCCGCCAACGAGGCGGCAACCCCCAGGAAACGCCGTCGAGAAACCCCACTCCATTCGTTACCTGTCGGTACATCACCCATCGTAAAACGCGCACTCCATAGGCCGAAGATCCCTCCTTGCTTTCTTATCGGTCGAAGCGAGTAGCCGTGTGAACTCGAAAACGCGGCGTGTGCTGCGTGCGGGGGAATCCT
>JADFQF010000160.1 GCA_022561955.1 Chloroflexota bacterium
TATCTGCCCGTTTGTCCTGAACCTGGCGAAGGATGGTCCATTCTGGATTGACGTTGAGGCGCCACAGGGGGCAGCCAAATTCAAGTTTAGGCTCTGCATCGGGTCTAAGGCAGCAGGAAATCGCAGACGGCGTCTTGTAAAGCCAAAAAATTGTCGGCGAGGACGGTGTGGCCCGCATTCGGGATCTCCACGAACCTTACGTTTGCCTACTCGCACCATGTCGGCGGCTGAGGCGGATTCCAGCAGATCGGAATTCGCACCGCGCACTAACAGCGTTGGCGCGGATATGGCCTTCCACAAGGGCCACAGAAGCTCCGCACCGTCGCCGGTGTCGCCGGAGCTGATGACCCCGTCTGTCGCAGGGTCGTATTTCCAGCGAAGTCTGCCCCTGCTGTTCCGCGTCAGGTTATGCTCCACGATTCTGCGTAGATCGCCGTCATCACGGGGCGATTCATCTCCCTTAACCCATCGCAGCGCATCGGCGACATCGGCGAAGTCCGGTGGCCTTTCACTCGCAGAGTCCCGCATTTTTCGTATGGCGACACCGTTTATCTCCGGACCTATGTCAACAACGACGAGCCTATCGACTCCCGTGGGGTTCACCCCGGCGTAGGCAAATGCGACGAGCCCTCCGAGGGATTCACCTGCCAATGTGACGGGGGAGCTTCCCAGGCGCCCTATGAACGCACCGAGGTCGGCAAGATAGTCCTCGACCTGGTAGGCCATTTCGTCGGACCAGCGGCTGTCGCCGTGGCCTCTCATATCCAGTGCGACGACATGGTAGTGTCGGCTCAGGGCTTTGGAGAGCGGGTCCCATACGTGGGCGTGGCCGTGTAATCCGTGAAGCAAGACCAACGTGGGGGCATCTCTCGATCCCCACTCCACATAGTGCAGGCGGATGCCGTTACACTCCGCATAGCTCCCTGTAAAGGGCGTTACTTGTGATGGCGGCCACCTCGAAAGCCTCGGGCCGAGTATATCAGGGGCCAAAATATCCGGTCAATTCCGCAGTGCTGTCTCATTGCCTGAATTCGATTTCAGCTATGATCAACATAGATTCGCCTCGTAATCGAAGGGCGAGAGAGGGCCCCACGTGGAAGTAAAGCCGCGCTCACCTAAATCCCCATACCGGTTGTGTGGGCAAAACGTCTGTTGTAGAATACAGACATAAACAGTATTCCTTGCGCATTGACTATTAAAAGTCGCTACGAGACGAGATATTCTTACGTAGCCATACACAGAGCATGGAGGGAAATGAATGGCCAAGGACCAGATTAACCTTTTCGCCCACTTAATGCGTCGAGCCGGCTTCGGCGAAAGTCGAGCGGACCTCGAAAAATTGGTCGAGAAGGGCTACGAGGCGACCATCGAAGACCTGTTGAACCCCGAAAGGTTTCCCGAAGTCGAAGACGACGTGTGGAAGCGATACAATCTGGAGATGACCTATAACGACTCGCTTCAGGCACATGTGGGGCGTTGGTTCTACCACATGATCAACACGGAGCGCCCTCTCGAAGAGAAGATGGCCCTCTTCTGGCATCACGTCTTCGCTACCGGATGGTACAAGGGCGAGCACACGCCCACCATGATCGATCAGATCGACGCCTTCAGAGATATCGGCATGACCGACATGAAGACTGTTCTCCTTACCCTGGCCAAAGACCCTGCTATGAACTACTGGCTGGACAACTGCGAGAACCACGCGGACCAGCCAAACGAGAACTGGGGAAGAGAGCTGCTCGAGCTATTCTCCATGGGAGTGGGGCACTATTCCGAGGAGGATATCAAGAACGCCTCACGTGCGTTTACGGGGTGGACGTTCACTCAACCTATCCCGCTGTACCCATTCGGCCATTACGATTCGACCTTCGAGTTCGTCGAGGCCGATCACGACAACAGCGAGAAGACGTTCCTCGGACAGAGTGGCAACCTGAACGGCGAGGACATTATTGAAATCATCGTCAAACAGCGGGCCACCGCAATGTTCCTATGTAGGCACCTTTACAACTTCTTCGTTGCGGACGAACCTCAGGTGCCGTCATGGGCGCTGGAAGCACCCGGAGACCCAGATGCTGTCGAGTCGTTGATAACCACCTATATGGACACCGATGGTGACATAAAGTCGATATTGAAGGTACTTTTCAACTCCGAATTCTTCAAGAACGCCCAGTTCAAGAAGATAAAGAGCCCCACGGAGCTCGTGGCCGGCACAATTAAGCTTGTAGGCACGTACACGTACCCGGAACCGAACGAACGCGTAGGCGCTCTGGGCTCCGCGACATCTGTAATGGGGCAGGAATTGATGAACCCGCCCACCGTCGAGGGGTGGCATACGGGCCACGAGTGGATCGACGGCGGCACATTGAATGAGCGCATCAACTTCGCCGTGAATCAGCTAAACGACATCACGAAGCCAGGTGTGCAGGATATCGTTTCGAGGATTAGCGCCGAGGGTAATCTCGCTCCCGACGCCTTCGTAGAGAGGTGCCTGGACCTCACAGGGCCTGTCGAAGTCGGCGACACGACACGGGAAGCGCTCTTGAAATTTGCCGAGTCCGAAGGAGTCCTTCGATTCGACGACGACGATGCCCGGCAAGAGAGCGGCGCGCGAATCGGCCGCATGATGCAACTTATAGTTTCGACGCGAGAATATCAGTTTGCGTAGCGTCATTGTCATAAAGGAGTGTAGGCAATATGGCTAGTAGCGAGAAGAGCCCCGTCATGGTCGTTCTGCAGCTGAGCGGCGGCAACGATTTCATGAACACGGTCATCCCTTACAACAATTCCGTGTATTACGACATGCGTAAGCTCGTTAAGATTGAGCAAGACCAGGTGCTTCCAATCAATGATGAGCTTGCCTTCAATCCCAATTTCGCTCCCATAAAAGAGATGTACGACGAGGGTTCGGTGGCCATCGTTCAGGGCATCGGCTATCCCAACTCCGATCGTTCGCACTTTCGAGGGATGGATATCTGGCACACATGCGAGCCGCACGAGGTCGTCATGGAGGGGTGGGTCGGCAAGGCCCTTCGGGAGATAGACCCCAACGGCGAGGACGAGCTTACCGGCATTAACTTCGGGGTGGGCCTGCCACGCGCGATGGCACTGCCCGGCGTTCCGGTAACGTCCGTGAACGACCTGGACACCTACGGCCTGATGACCGGCATCGCAGCGGAAGACCAACGTTCGCAGGCGCTTCAGACGTTCAAGGATATGTACGCCCAGGCCATCGGCTCCGGACCGGTCATGGATTATCTGGCGCGGACCGGCATCGACGTGCTGAGAGGCGCGGACCGTTTGAAAGAAGCCCCGGCCATGTACAAGTCCACAATCGAATACGGAGAGAACGGCATCTCCAAGAGCCTCCGCGACATCGCCCGTATTCACACGGCAGGACTGGGCACACGAATCTTCTATACCAGCCAGGGCGGCTACGATACCCACGCCAATCAGATGCCTTCACACCCGAAGCTGCTGCAAGACCTGTCAGGCGCCATAAGGGACTTCTTCGACGACCTCAAGGAGCACGACGCTGCAGACAACGTCGTTATGCTCGTCTTCACTGAGTTCGGCCGTCGTGTCGGGGACAATGGCAGCGGCACCGACCACGGATCGGGAGGCGGCGCTTTCATAATCGGCGAGCCTGTCAATGGCGGACTGTATTCTGAATACCCGTCACTGAACTCCGACACGTGGGCCAGGGGCGAAGACCTGGAGCACACGATCGACTTCCGCGGCATCTACTCGACCATGCTTGAGCAGTGGATGTCCATTGACCCGGTGCCGATCGTCAACGGTACATACGAACAGATACAACCGTTCAAGTAAACATACTCGGCATGCGGCTGCCTCGTGGCGGCCGCATGCCGAATACGAGGTGATAGCATGACCAGACCAAGTGCGCTCCTGAGGGCGGGTTTCCCTTACGAAATGAGCCTGGGAATGAGGCGCGTTACCTCAAATGCCGTCGATCTTGCCCTGGGCAATGAAGACAGAGTGTACGTACTTTGCCGTGGCGGGCTTGGCATGGAGATAAGAATCCTCAACTGGGACGACGATAACCTGGGCACCATCGGCACGGGTAAATTCCAGTGGCCATCGTCCGTTCTATGCGACTCCGACGAGAACCTTTATGTGTCCGACGAGGCGCACAACAAGGTCTTCGTGTTCAATAAGGACGGCGAAGAGACGGCTTCCTGGGGAACGAAGGGCAACGGAGACGGTGAGTTCGACCGGCCCACCGGCATGAGCTTCGACGGCGACGGCAACATCATGATTTCCGACGCTCTGAATCACCGCGTTCAGAAATACGCCAAAGACGGCACCTTCATTTCCCAATTCGGCGAAAATGGCGATGGAGACGGCCAGCTCAACATGCCCTGGGGCACGACGGTTGACGAGGTGGGCGACGTATATGTGGCCGACTGGAGAAACGACCGAATACAGAAGTTCACCCCAGACGGCCGGTTCATCATGAAGCTCGGTAGCTCGGGCAGCGGGCCTGGGATGTTGAACAGGCCGACTGGTGTCGCGGTGGATAGCGACGGCGACATCTACGTTGCCGACTGGGGCAATAACCGCATTCAGCTGTTCACCGAAGAAGGACGCTACGTGGAGCAGTTCATCGGCGACTCCGTTCTATCGCGATCCGCCCAACAGTACATCCTGGCGAATCCGGTCACTCTGCGGTTACGGGAGATGGCCGACCTGGAGCCGACCAAGCGGTTCCGAGCGCCGATATATGTACGATTGGGCGACGAAGGCCGGATGCTCGTGCCGGACTTCGGCTCCCATCGTGTCCAGGTATACAAGAAGAACGCCATTCCTCTAAGCGAAAGCGAGATCGCGCCTCTGCTGAGGAACCCGATTCTGCTGACGACGTAAGAAGCGCATTCGGGCTATCGGAGATAGATTAGGGGCGGGCTTAGTGTCCGCCCCTACGATTTCCGGGCAAGTATATTTCACTGATCCAAGGCATTTGACAAATAGGTTCATTCAACCAGTTCAACCTTAACAGACTTTGCGATGGGTGCTACGCTAGATAACAATATGATCGAGAATATTGAGA
>JADFQF010000161.1:0-4230 GCA_022561955.1 Chloroflexota bacterium
GACACGTGGCCCGGCGTATGCCCCGGCGTGGAAACGGTCGTGCGCTCATCGGTGATCTTGTAGTCGTCGTCCATCAGGTCCAGGATGTTCAGGCCCTCCAGCGGCAGCACCTGGTCCTTGACGTGCTGCGCGTTTTCCAGGACATCGGGCCTGGTCCAGTAATCGTAGTCGGCCTTGGACACGAGGTATCGCGCGTTGGGAAACGTGGGTTTACCGTCGATCAGGTTCCAGCCAACGTGGTCCGGGTGAAGGTGGGTCAAGGCCACCAGGTCCACCGCGTCGCGGTCCACTCCCTTGGAGCGCATCTCGTCCAGGAGCGTGCCGTCGGGCGCCTGAAGTCCCGTGTCCACTATGATGAGCTTACCGCTGGAGCGCACGGCAAGGCACCCGAATCGCGGGTGTATGTGCTCGTCGCTGTCCAGAAGCTCGGGGTACTCGCCTCTCCACGCCGCCATGGAGCTGGTTGGAAAGATCTGCGACGGGTCCATGTCACCGTGGCCGTCCGTCAGTGAGATGAGCTCAACGCTGCCAATCGTGGCCTGGTAATCAGCCATGCCGTCCTCCTCGAATCAGACTCCGTAAGCGGAAGATAATTTAGGGGGAAAAGTCATTCCGCCTCGGTGAGGCTAATTCTAACCTCTGGCGCATCGGCGTTCAAATCGCGGCCGCTTGACAGGGGGGACTCGCAGAGTACTATTACCAGACAGCTTTTCATCCGGTATAAATTTGTGTCGTGTCGTCGATGGGCCAAGGCGGCAACCATCGAGGAAACGAAAAAAGACGAGGGAAAGATATGACTAGCCAACAGGCCGATTACCTGATATCCGGCGGACTGGTCGTGAGCGGCGAATGCATAAGCAGACTGGACGTTCTCGTCCGGGGCGAGGCCATAACGAAGGTCGGACCGGACCTGTCGGGCGAGCAGGCGGCCCGGACCATAGACGCCTCGGGCCTGTACGTGCTGCCCGGCATCATCGACGCCCACAACCACCCGCAGAACGCCGACAGGATAGACACCTTTTCCATCAGCGCGGCCTTCGGAGGGGTGACCACGGTCATACCCTTCGTCAGGAACAGACACGACGAGGGCATTCAGGACACGCCTCTGGACGCCGTAAAGGCCTTCATCGAGGAGGCCCAGGCGAGCTCCGTGCTGGACTTCGGCGTGCATGCGATTCTCCTGGGCGGCGATGATGTCGAGACCCAGGTGCCCCGCCTCATAGAGATGGGGGTCATATCCTTCAAGATGTTCATGACCTATCCCAGGCGGGGCATGATGATGCCGGACGACCGCATGCTGCGGGCGATGGAATTGGCCTCGAAGGACGGCGGCATAGCCATGGTCCACGCCGAGAACGGCTACTGCATCGACTACCTGGTGGAGAAGTTTACCGGCGACGGCAAGACGTCCCGAGAGCACTATGCTCAGACCCAACCGAGAATTCTGGAGATCGAGGCCGCGAACAGGGCGGCCACCTACGCCACCGTCACCGACTGCCCCCTGTACATCGTTCACATAAGCGCCAGGGAGATGCTGGATGTCCTCGCCCACTTCAAGGGCGAGGGCATCAGGCTCTACGGCGAGACCTGCCCACAGTACCTGGACCTCACCAACCAGGCGATGCTGGACCACGGCGCGCTGGCCAAGATAGGGCCGCCCCTTCGCGAGAGAGAAGACACGGAGGCCATGTGGAAGGGCGTCGCGACCAATCTGATCGATACCATCGGCAGCGACTTCTGCGGCTTTCGCAAGGACCAGAAGTATTCAGGGGGTCAGAGCGAGCGCGTCGAAGGTGGGGCGCAGGACGACGCGGCCAGTATCTTCGACGCCAGCTTTGGCGGGAACTGGTGTGAGCAGATGCTGCCGGTCGTGTATGAAGAGGGCGTAAACCGGGGCAGAATCACCCTGCCCCGGCTGGTCCAGGTGCTCTGCGAGAACCCGGCGAAGATATTCGGCCTGTATCCCAAGAAGGGAGTCCTCCTGGAGGGCGCGGACGCAGACATCGTGCTGTTCGACCCCAGCATCAGGCACACGCTGGGCGCGGAGAGCCAGCACTGCCTGTCAGACTTCACTATGTTCGAGGGCAAGGAGGTCCTGGGTAAGCCCGTCCTCTCGATGCAAAGGGGCGATATCATCATCGAGGACGGCGAGCTGAAACGGCCCGTGGGCAGGGCCAGATACTGCGTGGGCGACGGCGGCCTCGCGGCATGGTCTCCGACGGGCCACAAGATCGGCTGAGCAGATGGGCGAGCCCTCGCCTTCGGGAGCTCAGGCCGGCTCCGGCTCCTGGAATATGGCATCAAAGTAAATAGGTGTCATTGTGTTAGTATATATAGGGGACTCTGAATTACATGTTCTCAGAAGAAAAAGTGGCTGCGGACACGGGATTCCCGAGGCCCTAGAGCATGCGGTCGGCATGGATTATGGCCGGCCAAAAAAACAGCCAAAAGACGGGGCGCCGCGAGCGGTGACCAGTCGCCTCAATCATGGGGGGAGCTCATGGAAAACATAGGACGCCGAATGGTTGAGATTGCCGAGCAGACCGTATCTTCCGTCACCGCCGAGGAAGTACACGAGCGCGTGAAGTCGGGAGAGACCGTCGTCATTCTGGACATTCGCGAACCGGACGAGTGGGCCAATGGCCACATCGAAGGGGCGTTACTGCTCTCGCGCGGACGCATCGAGGGGCGGGTGGAGGAGTCGATTCCGGACCGAAACGTGTCCATCGTGACCCATTGAATGGGTACCGGTCGAGCTGCCCTGGCAGGGCAGACGCTTAAGGCGATGGGCTACACCAACGTGGCCTACATGTCACCGGGTTTTAATGGCTGGAAAGAGGCGGACCTTCCATTTGTAATTCCTGCGCCGTCGGACTCCTAGATACCCGAGTCTCGCCCGATGGCTCCGAATCGAAGGGCACGTCATTGAGCACGTCGACACGAGTAACGATAATGAATCCGCTCTTAAAAGGACGGATCAGTCAGTTGGAAGCGAAACGATGAGCCGGATTTCGCAAGCCAAAATTTCTTGATTGCATATTCAGAGTTTTAATATCGAGGAGCGGTTGTAATGGCCCAAGTCCGACACGATATCAAGCTGACCAGCCTCGCGAGCTGCGCTGGTTGAGCCTCCAAATTTAGTCCAAAAGACCTGGCGCAGGTCCTGCGCCAGCTACCGGCGATAGACGATCCCAACCTGCTTGTGGGCATATCCACAGGCGATGATGCCGCCGTGTACAAGATGAACGACGAGACGGCCATCATCTCGACGGTCGATTTCTTCCCACCCATCGTGGACGACCCCTTCGCGTACGGCGAGATCGCGGTGGCCAACGCCCTGAGCGACGTGTACGCCATGGGGGGCACTCCGATCACCGCGTTGAACATCGTCGCGTTTCCCGTGGAGCTTCCCCATGAGATCCTTGGCGAGATCCTGCGAGGGGGCGGCTCCAAGGCCGGCGAGGCGGGCGTCATCATCGTCGGGGGACACACCGTTGACGACAAGGAGCCGAAATACGGCCTGTCTGTCACGGGAGTAGTCAGGCCCGGCGAAGAGGTCACCAACGCGGGCGCCAGGCCGGGCGACGTTCTCGTGTTGACCAAGCCCATCGGCACCGGCATCATAACGACCGCCGGAAAGCAGGGCGTCGTGAGCGAGGACGTAATGGCCGGTGCCATAAAGGTAATGTCGGCCCTCAATCGCGAGGCCGCCCATGCCATGACGACGGTGGGCGTGAACGCCTGCTCGGATGTCACCGGCTTTGGCCTGCTGGGACACCTGAAGGGGATAGTTCTGGGCAGCGAGGTTTCCGCCCGAATCAGGGTCAGCTCCATTCCAGTGCTCGACGGGGTGTTGGAGCTGCTGGAGAAGGGCATCGCCCCTGGCGGCACCCACCGCAACCTGGACGCCGTGAGCGATCAGATGAGCTGGGGCGCCGACATCGACGAGAACACCAGGATACTCTTGGCAGACGCCCAGACCTCGGGTGGCCTTCTCATCTCGGTGCCGTCCGACAAGAAGGACGAGCTGCTGTCGGAGCTGGAAGCGGCGGGCGTGGAGATTCGGGCCGTCGTGGGCGAGGTCCTGCCCAAGGATGCGCTCGGTGGCAAGCGGATCGAAGTCGTGCCCTAACGACATCCCACTGAATTCAGGATGGCCCCGATGTATCGGGGCCATTTTCTTTTGGCATTCGAGCCGGCCTGTTAGTATTAGGCGCGCCTATCGGGCTC
>JADFQF010000161.1:4240-5049 GCA_022561955.1 Chloroflexota bacterium
GAGGTCCTGCCCAAGGACGCGCTCGGCGGCAAGCGGATAGAAGTCGTGCCTTAGCGGTATCCCACCGAGTTTTGGCTTTAAAAGCAAGGGCCCCGATATTTCGGGGCCCTTTTTCTTTTGGCGACCGGGCCGGGCTGTTATTATTAGGCACGTTCATCAGGTATATCTATGACCCATCGCAGAGCCCTCTATACCATTCGCATCGGATTACTGTTGGCAGCGCCGCTCCTGGTCGTTCTTGCATGCGTCGGCACGACGGCCCCGGCGGTGCGGAACGAGGCGTCGCCCCCATCGTTGCGAGGCAAAGCCCTGGACCCGGCCGAGTCGATACCCGCTCAGGCCAAGGACTCGCCCGTCTCGTCGCCCGAGGTCATGCCCTGCGTGCGGCCGCTCGGCTACAGCATGGAGATACGCGGCCGAATCGTCTCTTTGCCGGAATCGCTATGCGTCGTCGCCACCGACTCCGGCCGAGTGAGGATTCAAGTCAGGGACGGCTACTCGTGGGTGGAGATAGACACACGCACGGGAGATGTCGTCGACGGCGACCTGTACGTAGAGGAGAGGCGGCACTTTCCGGAATTCGAGGCCGTCGTGGGACGCCGGCTCTATAACGGCACTCGCGAGAAAGAGAGCTCCGGCATCGCCATTGCGTCGACGCGGACCCCTGGAATCGCGTCGCCTGGCCCCTCGCCGTCGAGGAACGACATCACGCCCGGTGGTCGCCCGGCTCGTGTTGCGCTCACGCCCGCCGTGACGGCGACGCATGCGCCCTTGAGCAAGGCGTCCCCGACACCCTCTGCGACGCAAAC
>JADFQF010000162.1 GCA_022561955.1 Chloroflexota bacterium
TGCGCGGCAAGCGTTAGAGCGGGGGCGGTGTTTCGTACTTCGGGCTACAGGACTATGAACGGGTCTGGCTTGCCGAGCCGGCGAACCTGTTCGCTTATCAGGAACCTGTGTTCCTCGTTGGACACGAAAATAGGTGCGCGTACATCGCTCAACCCGTCAAGCCTGGATACGCACTCCTGAAGAAGCGTGCGTTCGCCGCTCAAAGCCAGGAACTGCTTTGGGTAGAACTTCCTCGACAGGGGCCAGAGTCTGGTCCCTGAGCCACCGGCGAGAATGACCGGCTGGATAGTCATGAACACCTCGGGTAGTTTATGGTCCGGCGCCCGGCCCGTGGGAGCCGGAACTAAGTATCATCCCGTCGCCTAAGTCCTGGTGATTAGTCGGCGCGAACGCGGGTATCCGACACGGGACATTAGATTTCAACATACTGATGCTAACCCACGGAAGTGAACACGACGGGGAAAACGCGGTTCCCGCTATGGAAAACTAGGTGAACAAACGTGAATAGATATTTATCAAACACTGTAAAACAGGGACCCGAGAGGCTTGCCAGGAGGGCCAGTCTCTATCGCGAATCGCTAAGCGACTGCTTGGGACTAGTCGCGGGGAATCGGGAGAATCGGCGCGCCCGCATCGAACATGTCATAGACTCGAAAGATTCCCCACATACCCGCCTCGCGATACGGGCCTCTGTGGTTGCCGTAGATGTAATCTCCCGGAAACGCGCCGGGGCCGCCTGCGCCCTCCGTCAGCCGAAGAGTCAGCGCCTCCAGCCCACCGATCTTGACCGAGTCTAACATATCGCTACCGGGCCTTCCCGGCTCGAAGGGCCAGCGATGACCCTCGATGCTGAAGACCTGGGACTGCTGGCTGTAGGGCACGAGGGCATTGACCCTGATCGGGTCGCCCACGAAGGCCTGCATTATCGGCGTGTTGAACGCAGGCAGGTGCAGCGAGCTCTCGATGCCCGACCCTCCCCTGTTTACCACGGAATCCAGGGCGCTCAGAGGCTCCGTCCAGTAGTTCAATCCCAGTACCCCCTCGACGTCTTTCCGGTAAGGCATGACGTTGGTGCCGATCGTAAGGTCGCCATCCTGCATGATGAGGGTGAAGTCCCGATAGGCGTCGCCGTCGGGAGGCTGTACGTCCACGGCCCAAGACGACACTTCAGAGGCATCCTCGCCGGTAAGCGGGTCCGTGTAAGTCGAACCCTCCGGGCCGACTATTATGGCGCCGTAGAGACCGAGGGCCGGGTTGGTGACGACATCGCCGCCATCCCTGACCAGGGCCGCAGTCTCGCCCACGGCGGGGTCGGCGTAGAATGTGAATACCCTGGATTCCCCCGGAGCGACGGTCTGCGAGGGGTTGAAGCCGACGTCGATCCCATATGACTTCTTCGGATCGAAGGCCAGCATATCCGCGTGGAACGACACCCGGCCCGATGCCGTCTCGTTGCCGAGCGTCACCTGGATGCAATCGCCGACGTTGGCGTGCAAGACAAGGGGCTCGGGCTTCTTTTCGCCCGAGCGCCAGCCCTCGACGTCGCGTCGCAATGTGAAGACCTTTCCACTGGTCCCGCCCAGCATTGGTAGCGATGCGTCTATGGCGACGACCTCAAATGACCTCGAGGGAGCATCCGGAGGGCAGACGTTTGAAGCGGATGTAGGAACGGCCTCGTGACCGGGCAGTCTCTTCAGAGCCGTCTTTGCGCCGCCGTCGTGAACCCTCAATATTCCCCAGCTGCCCTCCAGCAGCCTCGAAGCCCTGCCGTTGGAATACAGGTAGTCGCCGGACATGAGCTGGGGACCGCCCGCCTGGGGAATCATCAGGTCGTATCTCTCGGATATCCCCAGATGTATCGTGCTGGTCGGCGGCGAGGTCGAGCTGTAGGGCTCAACGCGGAACCAGTGACCGTCGATATGCAAAGTATGGGTATCGTTGGTCGCGCTCACCAGGGTCCTGATGACTATCGGGTCGCCCACGAAGGCTTCGAAGACGGGCGTCGCGGGGTCGCCGTTCACCCAGCTGCTGAATATCTTCGACGGATCGTCCCCCCGCAAGACGAGCGGCTCCGCGCGAAGATTCAGCGCGCTTCCGCTGGACCCCGTGACTCGAACGGTAGGGTGCTGGTCCTGGATGAACATGACCATCTCGCGGAAGCTGCCGATGATGTCTCGGGAGACGACGGACTCGGTGCGAATGTCCACGATGGGTCCGCTCCTGACCTCCTCTCCGGTGAAGGGGTCGTTGTATGTGGAATCGGGAGGCTCCGATATGAACGCGCCAAAGAGGCCGTGCTGCCATCCGCTTATGGCGTTCACATGGTCATGGAAATAGGCGGTGCCGAACTGGACGTCGGGATACCAGCGGTATCGAACGAACTCCGTGCTGACTATCTCTCCGTCGGCGTGATCGAACTCCAGGGGCGTCTCGAACTCAAGGGAGTCGCCGCGGACCTCGCGAATCCTCTTCACCTCGAAGGTCGAGTCCTGGTCCATGCCGACGCCGACCAGTGCGCCTCTCTGAAATCTGTCGGCGGAGGCCAGTGCTATCGAGGTGTCGCCGGACCTGGAGCCTGCCGTCAGGCTCTCTCCCTCCACTCTGAAGGGCCGGATGGACTGCTCGTAGTTGAATCCCGTCGAAACGCCGTCGCTTGCCTGGATATCGAACTGGACGAAGTGGATGTGGATGTTCACCTTGCTGAACCTGTTGCGGTCGTTCCCGTCTTCCAGCTCGCTCTTCAGCGTGATGTCGGCGCAGTCCTGGCCCGCATTGCCCCTTATGGCGAGGGGGACGCGCAGGTCGTTGTCGGCTCGAATCCGCTCCTCATCCTCCTTCAGCACGAAAATCTGCCCCTGCTCGTCGATAAGATTGAACTTCTCGTTATACAGTATTGGCGTGGTGATGACCTGTATGTTGAACTCTTGCGCTCTTGCGCCGCTGGGGCACAGGCTCCACGGACCGTTTTCTCCCGGCGCAGGGAATTCGTTGCCGTTGCGAATCGGCTCGAGGTAGGGCGCAGGGCCGTGATTGGGAGCAAAGGGAGGCCGTTGCCCAAGGTGAGGACGCAGAAACGGGTAGGCCAACTTTCCTGTGTCGGGATTGAAATACAGGGGCGGCCTCTCGCCGGGCGACTGCGATGTGTAGCCCGGCCACTCCACAAGGCTCTCGACCTGGTTGAGGTAGAGACGGCCCTCGCGCCTCCAGTCCATGACCGAGGCGTCATAGCCGTTGGGCACGCCGGAGGGCGGAAGCTGTCGCTCGACCCACGTCTGCAGATTCCCCGCGGTTATATCGAAGGTCCTGCCCCTCCAGTCCACCTCGGTATTCACCAGCGCCTCCGACGTGACGGCGGCCTTTGATTTTCCCGTCCGGTCAAGGAGCTCCACGAGGGGAGGCAGCGCGTCCTGGGAAACTTTGCCGTCCTGCAGCGTGTTGTACACCCGCCATATCATCCACATGCCCGCGACGTAGTGATTCGCGACGTGGCAGTGTATGAGAAAATCACCCGTGCTCTCCTGGCACCCGCCGCTGCCGCACTCGGTTTCCAGGTCGAACGACTCAGCCGGGCCAATACCTTGGGAGTCCAGTCGCGTAGAACCGGCGGTCTGAATGGGAGGCGATTTGTCGAAACCAGTGTCGAAGCGGGTATCGCCCACACCCGACTGCCTCTGCCAGCGAATGGCCCCCCCGTGCGTGTGGTGCACGTGGAACACTTCCGAGCCGGCATGTACCAGCCGCGTCTTGACCGGGTCGCCGAGGTAGGACCGCGCGATCGGCGTGGACGGGTCGCCGAACACGTAGGAGCTATATGCCAGGGACTGGTCTGGCTTGGAACCGGTCCTGTCCTTCTGAAGCTGAAGCCGGTTCATAAACGGCTCGCTTCTATAGTTGATCGCCCTTCCCGCTGGCTTGTATGCGCCGGTGATCGGGTCGATGAACGTGATAAGTTTCTCGGACTTGTCGCGAGGTTGGAACCGCTCGCTGCCAATCTCATGGTAATAGATTGAGAACTCACGGAAGTTGCTGCCGCTCGGGTCTTCGATGACAGCCGACCACCCACTGAGCAGTTCGGCTCCCGTGACGGGGTCCACATAAGTGGAGCCAGCAGGCTCGACGATAACCGCGCCGAACAGACCGTGACTGGACTGCAATCTCTCGACGCTGTGACTGTGGAAGTAGTGTGTGGCCTCCTGCTCGTTCTCGTTCACCATCCACTCGTAGACCACGGTCTCGCCAGGGTTCGCAGTAGCATCCGGGTTGGTTGCAATGGCCGCCGCGCCTGTGCTTTTGACATACATAGCCGACTCGTGGATATGAAGGCTAGCTGGCTCGTCATCGATGCCGTTTCTCAGCGAGATGCGCAGGCACTCTCCCTGGTTGACCCGAATGGTCAGCGGCTGAATCGCGTCGCCTTGCAGGCCGATGGACACGGCAGGGTCGGCCTGATCTGCCCTGGCCGCCCTATTCTGCGCCTCCTCTTGCCTGACGCGATCTACCTCATCTTCCAGGGCGTACATGCGGCCTTCAGGATCGTAGTCGAGGAACCTGTTCAGCGTGACCTCGACCTTGAGCGCGGCGACGTCGTAATTCCTGACAGGGGCCGAAGGGTCGCAGCGTGTCCCCTGGTACACAGTCTCCTCGTCACCGTTGCCTACCAGGGTGACACCCTCCGACTCATCGTGGGTAGGCATTCCGCTGGCGAACCCGCCATCGGACGTTTTTTCTCCCTGCTCCACCGGTTCCACTTGCTCCTTGATATCTGGCTCCACGGGCGAAGCCGTGGGCGTTCCCGGCGGATCAACGTGGTCTGCCGTCGGCGTCGGCGTTTCGACAGGTGAAGTCTCAGAAGGCTGTGTCGAGGCGACGGGGGCCGATGTAGGCGTTGCTGGCGGTGCGCTGGTAACGGGCAATGGCGGGGGCGTTGCCTCGGTGACGGACGGTACTTCCGTGGGATTTGGGGTAGACGTGGGGTCGAGCGTCGGCGGTGTGGCCGGTGCAGTCGCCTGTGGCCCTGCTG
>JADFQF010000163.1 GCA_022561955.1 Chloroflexota bacterium
AGACGAGTTGGACCAGCTCCGCGACCCGGCCTCTCAGGCCCTTGTAGAGGCGGAGTCCGCCGTCTCAGATGCAAGAATTGCCCTTCGCGAGGCGCAGGACGAGCTGTCGAATCCCCTGGCGGTCGCCGAGGCGGAAGAGGCGGTCGTGCTGGCGAGAATCGGTCTGGAGGATGCCCAGGAGGCGTTGGGGCAGGACCTCCTCGATGCGATAGCCGACGTTAATGCCGCCGCCAAGGACCTCGAGGCGGCAAGGCAGGACCTGTCGATCGCTCCCAGGGCCGACGCCATCCGGACCGCTCAAGACAACTTCGAGACCGCCACGGAGAACTATCTGAACGTGCTCGATAAGTGGGCCGGTGCTGAATTCGCCGAGGGAGACACTATTCTGTCGCCGCCCGAATTCTTCGAGGCCTGGGATTTTAATCCGGCGATCATATATGAACGGGGTTACGCGCTTTTCCCCGGTGGTACCTTTGGCGACCTTCCCGAGACGAAGTGGAATGAGCTCACCGTGTACGGGTGGGTGTGGTTGTATCCGGACGCGACGTCCATAGAGATCACCTGCGATGAAGACGACGGCCGGAGCTCCAGCGGCAACACGGTTGGCCGGCGCGACGCCAACCAGGAGCTGTGCATCCAGAGAGACTTCGATGATACCTGGAGGGTATTCAGTGACGCCCGAGACGACCTGGAGTCGGTCCTGGCACAAGACACCCAGGATGCGGCACAGGCAGAGGCCGACATTATACGCGCCGAAGCCGCCCTGGCCGAGGCTCAGAAGACTCTCGACAGTCTAAGTGAAGGTCTCCAGGCGGAGCTTCTCGAAATGAACCTGGTCGTGGCGCAGGCGGCCCTCGCCGCGGCAGACTCGGACCTGGAGAGGCTCGTCAGCCCGGACTCCGACGTAGTAGAAGGCCAGCGCAACCAGGTGGCGCTGGCACAGGCGGCCTGGGACGCGGCGCTGAGCGACCTGGAGAAGCTTCGTGACCCGAACGGGATAGAAATGGAGGTCCGTGCCACGACTCTTGCCCTGGCGGACGCGGCCCTCTCGAATGCTCAATCAGAGCTGACCGCCGCAGTCGCCAACCGGGAGAACGAGATCGAGCTGAGAGAATCTGAGCTAGACCTCGCACGAGCCAACCTGGACGCAGTGGCAAAGAGGTTCAAAGACTCCACCCTTACGTCCCCCTTCGATGGGTTCGTGTCGGGGTTGGGGGTTGAAGAAGGGGATGAAGTCGGCGCGACGACCGTCGTCGTAGAGGTGATCGACCCCACGGTCGTCAGAGTCGATGGAATCGTGGACGAGATCGATATACTATCCGTGAACATGGGGTCCGGGGCCTCGGTGACGATGGACGCCCTTCCCAACGAACGACTGACCGGAAGAGTTACGTCGGTAAGCTCGACGGCCACGGCCGACCAGGGAGTCGTCACATTCGACATCGAGATAGAGGTGGCCGTTCCCCAGGGCCTGCGCTTGCAGGAGGGCCTGAGCGCCGTGGCGAATCTGGCACTTGGCGAAGAGCAAGGAATTCTGGTCCCGAGCCAGGCCATACACGGGACCTTCAACGAACCTCTGGTCCTGGTAAAGAGCGGGGCCCTGTTCAGGGAGCAGCCGGTCACGCTTGGGACGAGCGACGGCTTCTGGACCATCGTTTATACAGGACTCTCCGAGGGCGAAGAGGTGGTCATAGAGGTCCAGGAATCCACTGTTCAACAGCTAACGGGCTTCAGGGGATTTAGGGCGAGGAGCGGCGGCGGCCGTGGGCAGGGAGATCATTGAACGAGAGCAGGGCGACCGAGAAATGATCAGGTTAGAGAACATCGGCAAGACCTATCATATGGGCACGGTGGACGTCGAGGTCCTTAGGGGCATCAGCCTGACTATCGAGAAGGGCGAGTTCGTGTCGATAATGGGCGCTTCCGGGTCGGGAAAGTCCACGCTCATGAACATCATCGGCTGTCTCGACGTCCCGACGTCCGGCCGCTACACTCTCAACGGCGAAAACGTGGGAATGCTCTCCGACGATCGACTTGCCGATATCCGAAGTAACACCATCGGCTTCGTCTTCCAGACATACAACCTGCTGTCGAGGCAGACGGCGCTGGAGAACGTGCAGCTTCCACTCATGTACACGAAGACCCGAGGCCGCCGTAACAAGGCGCTGGAAGCCCTGGATAGGGTAGGGCTGTCCGACCGCGTGCGGCACCGGCCGACCGAAATGTCCGGAGGACAGCAGCAGAGGGTGGGCATCGCCAGAGCGCTCGTTAAGGACCCGGACATCCTCTTGGCCGACGAGCCTACCGGCAACCTCGACACCCACTCCAGCGAGGAGATCCTTGGAATCATTCGAAGGCTCAATCAGGAAGGCATCACGGTAATCGTCGTGACGCACGACCCCGACATTGCCGCCTTCACAAAGAGGACGATCACGTTGAGAGACGGCCAGGTAGTAGACGACCGGCTGGTAAGCCCGGAAAACCAGCGCCTGGACAGCGTCGGAGAGGGTCTGAATCGATGAGCGCACTGGACACCTTCAGAACGGCGCTTTCCGCCATATTCAGTAACAGGCTCAGAGCGGGCCTGACTCTCCTGGGCGTCGTGATCGGCGTTACCGCCGTCATAGCGCTGATGACCATCGGCAGGGGCGTCCAGCAGAGCATTACGTCGAGGATCGCGTCCCAGGGAACGAACCAGCTCTTCGTCCAGCCCGGCGTGACGAACACGGGCAACGCCTCGACGCTGACTCTGGAGGACGCATATTCGCTGGTGGACGTCGTATTCGCCCCGTCCGTCAAAGGCGTCGCGCCCGAGATACGGACCGGGGCCCAGGTGGTCGCCGGCAGAGAGAATACCAGCACTCAGGTGATCGGCGTCACGCCTGAGTACGAGGACATACGCAACCTTACCGTCGAGTTTGGCGAGTTCATCTCTCAGCCTCAGGTACGCAGCAACTCCGAGGTGGCGGTGCTCGGGGCCGACATATCCGAGACGCTGTTCGGCATCAGAATTCCCTTGGGCCAGCCCATCCGAATCAACGGGCGGCGGTTCACGGTCATAGGCGTTCTGGAGGATACGGGTGGGACCGCCTTCGGAGGCACCGGCAACCTGGTATACATCCCGATCACCACCAGCTACTATCGCCTGTCGTTGCAGAGGACCACCCAGGGCGACGTGGCGGTCGACCAGATAACCGTTCAGGCCAGGGGCGAGGATTTCATGGACCAGGCCGAGGACGAAGTCGCGATGAGCCTCCGGCTGCGGCACAGGATAACCGGCGAGGACGACTTCACCATAAGCAGCAACCAGGAGCTGCTGGAGACGTTGGAAGAGACGACGAATGCGCTCGTCATCTTCCTGGGCGCCATCGCAGGCATCTCCCTCATCGTCGGCGGCATAGGCATCATGAACATCATGCTGGTCTCGGTCACCGAACGCACGCGAGAAATAGGCATCAGGAAGGCCATGGGCGCCAAGCGTCGGGATATCCTGTTTCAGTTCATTACCGAGGCCACGCTGTTGAGCCTCGGCGGAGGCCTGATAGGGTTGGCCATCGGCCTCGCCTCCACCCCAATCCTGAACGGCAGGAACGTCATAGGGCCCAGGCCTATCGAGACGGGCTTCAGCATAGACATAGCCATCATCGCGCTGGTCGTATCGGCGCTGATAGGGCTGGCCTCGGGAATCTATCCGGCCATGCGCGCCGCAAAGATGCACCCGATAGACGCCCTGCGGTACGAGTAGAGAGACGAAATCCGTGAGAGGATAGATAGATAACATTGAACAAGTCATTTGTCATACTTCTGGTCATTGCCGCGATATGGGGCGTCAGCCTCGGCGTGGCATTCATAGTGGGTCTTACGATGGGCAATACCCAGTCCGACGTGGAGACTTTGGCCGTCCCCGCGTCATTCCAGACCTCTCCGGCGCAAGCGGACGAGGTGTCCCAGTTTGGGCAAGGCCAGAGAGAAGAGCTGCGGCAACGCATCGAGTCCGGCGACATCAGCCAGGAGGAGCTGGACCGCTTTCGACAGCAGTTCCGCGACGGTTCTGGTCAGGGCCGTCCCGGCGGCGGAGAGCTCCGCAGGGGCGGCTTCGGAGACCATGAACCCGGCCAAAACGGGAGTCAGAACTTCGGGCAACACCCTCCCGAAGAGCCCACCCCCCAGCCGTCGAACTAGGATGCTGCTCTGACAGGCTTAGACTACGCGACCGGAAGGCGGTACGGCTGACCTGACTGGTGGCGTGCTCGCAGGTCACGAAACCGCCGGTGGCGTCGTAGCAGTTGCCGGTCCCGGGTCCACAGGCTTCGGACGTGATATTGAAGCAGGGGGAGAACTCGGAGGTATTGAAGAGGGAAAGATCGGTGATGGTGACGGCGAGGTATTTATCCGGCCCCACCGAAAAGACGAGTGCGAACGCCATGCCGCTGTTCGCCCAGTTCCCGGACCCGTCGGTGATGAACGGAATGGTGCTCACCAGCAACCGGCCTTCGCCGTACCCGGAAGGATCACACGATTCATTGGAGAAAATTTCGATGACATACGAAGTTGACGGCGTGCCGCTGAACTCAATGGCCATGTTCAGGAGCGTACCGTCGGTGCTGGCGGAAAGAATGATGGGGAAATTCTGGAAGTCGTTGGCCCCGAGATCGAGGGCCGCGACGACGTCGTCGGTCCCGTCTTTCGCCGTCGCCATGACGATCGGAAGCTCGGCTGGTGAGCGGGTCTTGCGAATCCTTTCGAGTACATCCAGCCCACTGACCCCCGGCATCATGATATCGAGAATCATCAGGTCGATCGGGAGCTGATCGAGCTTCTCGAGAGCCTCCAGACCTCCGCTTGCGGTTTCCACCCGGAAGCCCGCCTTCTTCAGAAATCGAGAAATCAGGTCCAGATTGTCCTCGATATCATCGACGACAAGGAAATCCTCGCACGTATGCATGATCCTACTGGTGATTCGCCTGAAGGCAAGTGGCTGACAGGTCGTCAATCTGGA
>JADFQF010000164.1 GCA_022561955.1 Chloroflexota bacterium
GAAGGCTTCTCGGGCGGCGAGAAGAAGTGCAACGAGATCCTCCAGATGGCGCTCCTTGACCCAACACTTTCACTGCTGGACGAGACCGACTCCGGCCTTGACATCGACGCCCTACGAATCGTCGCCAACGGCGTTAACCAGGTCAAGGGGCCCGAAAAGGCTATCGTACTGGTGACGCACTACCAGCGAATTCTGAACTACATCACGCCGGACTTCGTGCACGTGCTGTTGGACGGCGAGATCGTACGTTCCGGCGGTCGAGAGCTGGCCCTCGAGCTCGAAGAGAAGGGCTACGAATGGCTGCGCGAGCTCAGCACCGGCGCGACGGCATAGTGACGAATGCTATGACACAGACGGCAACGAGCTACGAAAACTATCGGAGCGATTTCCGCGAGCTAGAGTCGGTGCGAAAGGACGGCGACCCGTCCTGGCTTCTGGAGCTGCGACGCGAGTCCATGGACCGCTTTCTCGAGATGGGATTTCCGACCGCCAGGAGGGGTAACGAGCCCTGGAAGTACACGAACGTCGCGCCAATAGCCAAAGGCGCGTTTCGCATGCCCATGAACGGCGCGGCCGCAATGCCGGACTTGGACGCGATCAAGGCCGTCGCTCCCTGGCACGACGACTGGACGACTCTCGTATTCGTGGACGGCACGCTCTCAAGGGAGCTGTCCTCGGACTTTGGCTCGCAATCGGGAGTGACCATCGCCTCGCTGTCAGATGCACTCGCCTCCGACGGCACGCTACTGGCGGAGCAGATGTCCAGGTACGCCGACTTCAAGGCGGACGCCTTCATAGCCTTGAACACGGCCTTCGTACGGGACGGCGCCTACATAGTTCTTGATGACGGCGCGTCGGTCGACAGGCCAATTCACCTTTTGTTCATCTCCACCGGCGCGGGCGGCCCTTCGGTGACGTACCCCAGGGTCCTGGTGGTGGCGCAGCCCAACAGCAGCGCGACGCTGATAGAGAGCTACATCGGCCTCTCGGATGATAAGTATTTCACCGATTCGGTGACCGAGATCGTACTGGAGGAGGGCGCCCGCCTGGACCATTACCGGCTGCTCCTGGAGGGTGTTTCGTCCTACCACGTGGGTATGGTCAGGGTGAGGCAGAACGACGACAGCACCTACGAGTGCAGCGTCTTCGAACGGCAGGCCGGTAGTCTCGGCCGGTTCGACATGTACGACGAGCTGGCCGGAGAGCGCTCCGTCTGTACGCATAACGGACTCTACTTCACCGACGGCAAGCAGCACATGGACAACTTCATCAACATCAACCATGTCGCGCCACACTGCACCAGCAGGCTCTACTATAAGGGTATCCTGGACGGGAGGTCTCGAGCGGTGTTCGGGGGCACGGTCTATGTGCAGCCCGGCGCCATGAAGACCGACTCCATGCAGCAGGACAAGAACCTCGTGCTTTCTCCCTACGCCGAGGTTGACAGCAAGCCGGCCCTGTTCATCTACGCAGACGACGTTAAATGCGGCCACGGCGCCACGGCCGGCAACATCGACATGGATACCGTCTTCTACATGAGGAGCAGAGGGCTCGACCTGGAGACGGCGAGCAGATTTTTGATCTACGGCTTTGCCGCCGAGATCATCGACAAGGTGCGTGAAGACCACCTGCGAAGCTACCTGGAGGAGCTGTTCCTGAGCTCGCTGCCCAGCTACAGCTTCGAGTTTTAACCCATGTTCGACATACACGAGCTGTACCAAGAAGTGATCATGGACCACAACCGCAGGCCGAGGAATTCGCAGGTCCTCGAAGACGCCGACATGAAGGCCGAGGGCTACAACCCACTCTGCGGCGACGAGATTGCTTTGTACCTGAACGTTAGAGGGGGGATTATCGAGGACGTTGGGATTCAGGTCTCGGGTTGCGCCATATCAAAGGCGTCGGCTTCGATGATGACGGAAGGGATCAAAGGCAAGACGGTCGAAGAGGCCGAAAGAATATTCGATAAATTTCGAGAGCTGATCAAGGGCAAAGAGCTCGACGACGAGGACCTGGACTTATTGGGGGACCTGGAGATACTCTCGGGCGTTTCCCGGTACCCCGCGCGAATCAAGTGCGCGGTCCTATCGTGGCATACATTCAAAGCAGCACTAAACGGCAATACCGACGGCGTCGCATCGACGGAGTAGCCGAAGGCCGGGGAGCCTCGCGCGAGGAGGTACGCAGATGCATATACCGATTAAAGTGGACTATGGCGTGAGAGCGCTCGTCTACCTTGCCATAAACGACAAGGACGCGCCGATACGTACCAGCGAGATCGCCGCTCGCAGCGCCGTGCCGGAGCCCTATCTGGCCCAGGTGCTGCACACGCTCAATAAGAATGGAATGATTCGGAGCCAACGGGGCCGTCAGGGGGGCCACTCGCTGGCCAAGAGCCCCTCGGAAATAAGGCTGAGCAAGGTCATGTACTGTCTCGGCGGCACGGAGACGCCGGTCGCGTGCCTCGATGACGTCCAGAGCTGCATACACGTGCCGGGGTGCGCTCAGAGGGATGTCTGGAAGCAAGTGGCGCTGGCCGTATTCAATATCCTGGACTCCACAACCATAGAGGACCTTGTAAAGAAGACTCTAACAGTTCAACAAGGGACGCGAGCACCGTTGCAAAAGGTGGCTCTCAAGACAGCTGTCTAGCATTCCTGTGCCATTCACGTCAGATATTGCTCGACTGAAAGTTTTTTCGTAGAGGAGGAATCATGGCGTTTCAAAAGATAGGAAAGGTCGGCGACGTGCCCCCCGGAACATCCAAGGTCTTCGAGGTAGGCGATAACTCCATCGCCGTGTGCAATGTCGACGGCGATATCTTTGCCGTAGACGATGTCTGCACTCACGACGGCGGGTCTCTGGACCAGGGAGAACTTGAAGGCTTTGAGATCGAGTGCCCAAGACACGGCGCGCGATTCGACGTCAGGACCGGAGAGGTAAAGGCACTGCCGGCGGTCGTCTCGGTGGACACGTTTACCGTCCGCGTCGAGGGGGACGATATCGAGGTAGACCTTTAGTCTCTCGGCGGCCTTCCGTGCATCAGGCGCACATGAGCTAATCCAGAGAGCAGTATTCAGGCAACGTTCCTAATGCTCACACCGATGATTCGAAGCTGACCCCCAATTGAAAGGTCGATGAATGCTTGACGTCCAAAGTATTAGAAAAGACTTCCCCGTGCTGTCCAGAAAGGTCAATGGGCATCCGCTGGTGTACCTGGATAACGCCGCGACATCCCAGAAGCCCAGCTCGGTGATCCAGTCCCTCGTGGACTACTACGAAGGGTACAATGCCAACGTGCATCGCGGCGTACACACCTTGAGCATGGAGGCCACGGACAAGTACGAAGAGGCGAGGGAGAAGGTAGCCCAATTTATCGGGGCTGAGACGGCCGAGTCCATCATCTGGACACGCAACACCTCTGAGAGCATTAACCTGGTCGCGTACACCTGGGCGCAGGAAAACATCGGCGAGGGCGACGAGATCGTGCTGACGCCGATGGAGCATCACAGCAACCTGGTGCCCTGGCAGAAGGTCGCCAGGGACAAGGGAGCGCGCATTCGCTTCATACCCATGAGCGATGACTACACGCTGGACCTCAGCGACATCGGTTCGATCATCAACCAGCGCACGAAGCTGGTGAGCATCGTGCACGTGTCCAACTCCATAGGCACGATTAATCCCGTCCAAGAGTTGACGAAGATGGCGAAGCGCGTCGGCGCGGCTGTGCTCATCGACGGCGCCCAGAGCGCGCCGCACATGCCGGTGGACGTCACGAAGCTGGGCTGCGATTTCTTCGCCTTCTCGGGGCACAAGATGTTGGGCCCGACGGGCATCGGCGTGCTCTACGTGAAACGCGACGTTCTGGAGCACATGGAGCCGTTCCTGCGAGGCGGCGAGATGGTGCTGGAGGTGACTTACGAAGATGCCTCCTGGAACGATCTGCCCATGCGCTTCGAGGCCGGCACACCGAATATAGCGGACGCCATCGGCCTTGGGGCAGCCATCGACTACCTCAACGATATCGGCATGCAGAACGTACGGGACCACGAGATGCAGCTTACGCAGTACGCCCTGGAGGCCTTCAAAGAGCTCGAAGAGGAGCTGATTCTCTACGGCCCCGTAGACATGGACGTGCGAGGCGGCATCGTCTCCTTCCACCATCCGGAGGTGCATCCTCACGACCTGGGCACTATTCTTGACAGCCGGGGCATAGCCGTCCGGACGGGACACCACTGCACCATGCCCCTCGTGAAGAGCCTGGGCGTCTCCGCTACTGCCAGGGCCAGCTTTTACCTCTATAATACGGAGGAGGAGGTTGACCTCCTGATAGAGGGCCTGAAGGTGGCCATGAGGTATTTCGCGCATGGAGTTGCCCCAGCTTGACGACCTTTACCGCGATTCGATTCTTGACCATCGCAGAAACCCGAGGAACAACGGCAAGCTGGACAACGCCACGATCATCGGCGACAGTGTAAACCCCTTCTGCGGCGACGAGATCCATCTCCAACTGGACCTGGCCGGCGATGGCCGAGTCGAGCGGGTCGGTCTTCAGAGCGAGGGTTGCTCTATCAATCAGGCCGCCGGCTCCATGCTGACGGAGGCGGTCGTAGGCAAGACCCTTCGGGAGATAGATCACCTCGTACAGACATTCAAGCTCATGATGCAGGGCGACCCCGATGCAGAGTCTCGGCTGAGCGATGAGAACGACCTGAAGTCCCTGCTTGGCGTGCGAAACTATCCCGTGAGGATCAAGTGTGCGCTGCTGTCCTGGTCGGCGCTGGAGGACGGTGTGCTCAGCTACCGTCGTTCATCGGAGCCCGGCTGATGTTTTGGCTTCTTAGGTTCGCTTATCTGCTCAAAGAGTCGGACACCGATTCGTCGGAGAGCTTGTCGAACCATATTTTGAGATAGCGTCTGAGCTGGACTCTGCACTCTGGATTCCGGCCTTCGCCGGAATGACGGGGGGGGTTGGCAGCGCGTTTCCTGAATGGATGT
>JADFQF010000165.1 GCA_022561955.1 Chloroflexota bacterium
GACCCAAGCTCTCCGGCGGTCTCTCAGTGAGGACCCAGGGGGAATCGGTCTGCCGCATCCATCGGTCATATTACCCCAACTACCAAGATACAAGGGGGAGGCCTCCTCAGCGGCAACGGCCCCCTCCCTCTAACCCCCTCCCACGAGGGGAGGGAAGACACGACTACGCATCAATCAGGGGAACGCAGGAGCACAGGAAGAAATAGATGCCGTTTGGCGATGCCATAGGAACAAATTGGGCCTGGGTCATCCCAGCCCTCAGCGCATCGGCATTTTTCCTTGTCGTGCTTTTCGGCAGATTCCTGCCAAAGCAGGGCTCCTTCATATCCATTATCGCCATATTCCTTGGCTTCCTTCTCTTCTGGTACGTCCTGCGTGACCTGCTTGGAAACGGGGACGCCGCCTTCAGCCTGAACTGGATCACCATCGGCGATACCAATATCACCTGGAGCGTCGTCGTCGACCGTCTCTCCGTCACGATGCTGGGACTGGTGACCTTCGTCGCCTTACTCGTTCAGGTCTACTCACTGGAGTACATGCGAGGCGACCCGCGTTTCGGCTGGTACTTCGCCGCGCACGCCTTGTTCGCGGCCGCCATGCTCGCGCTGGTGCTCGCCGGCAACCTGCTGTTCCTCTACATCGCGTGGGAGCTGGTCGGGCTGGGATCCTACCTGCTGATAGGTTTCTGGTACGAGCGGCGCTCAGCCACCGAGGCCGCCAAGAAGGCCTTCATAACTACGCGAATCGGCGACGTAGGGCTGCTGATCGGCATAATCTTGCTATTCAGGGCGACCGGCACATTTGATATCTCGTTAATCTTCGAGGCCGCGGAGGCCGGCGACATCGGTCAGGGAACCATAATCGCCTCGACCCTGCTCATCTTCCTCGGGGCCATGGGCAAGTCCGCGCAGTTTCCGTTTCACATCTGGCTTCCCGACGCCATGGAAGGCCCGACGCCCGTCAGCGCCCTGATACACGCCGCCACCATGGTCGCGGCCGGCGTATATCTCGTAGCGCGCATGCTGCCGCTATTCGAGATGGCGCCGATCGTAATGCTCGTCGTGACGTTGGTCGGCCTCTTTACGTTCATCTACGCGGGTACGCTTGCGCTGGTAATGAAGGACATCAAGCGCGTGCTGGCCTACTCCACCATAAGCCACCTGGGTCTCATGATGCTTTCGTTGGGGGCCTTCGGAATGGCCGCGGCGATATTCCACCTCGTGGCCCACGGAATCTCAAAGGCCCTGCTGTTTCTCGGCGCGGGCAGCGTCATGCACGCCATGGACGACGAAACAGACGTGTGGAAGATGGGCGGCCTCCGAAAGGCCATGCCTATTACCGCCGCCACGTTCGTGATCGGAGCCGCCTCGCTGGCAGGCATCATCCCCCTCAGCGGCTTCTTCAGCAAGGACGAAATCCTCCTGGCGGTGCTCGACCACCGCAACCCTGTATTCATAGTGCTGACCCTCGCCGGGGTCGTGCTGAGCGCGCTGTACATGTCGCGAGTCGTCTTGATCGCATTTTTCGGAGACCGGAGCGACGAGGCCGAGCACGCCCACGAGTCTCCCTGGCTGATGACCGCGCCGCTGGTCCTTCTGGCTTTCTTCGCCGCGACCGTGGGGTTCATCGCCATCGACTGGACTGAGGCCTACGGCGGCTTCGCAGACTTTTTGACAGGCGAGGGCAGGTTCCATCTGAACCTGGGGCTGACGGTCATATCGCTCGTGCTGGCCTTCGGCGGCGTGTTGATCGGATATTTAACATATTCCAGGTCAACGATATCGCACCAGCGGCTGGCCCAGAGGTTTTCACCCGTCCACAGGCTGTTGGTAAACAAGTATTACCTGGACGACGTAATTCAGTGGGCCATCGACAGGTTGGTCCTCACGTTTAGCAGGTTCGTTGCCTTTTTCGACCGCAGGTTCGTCAACGACATAGGCGTCAACGGCCCGGCATTTGGCTTGCAGAAGTCGGGCATCTGGCTGAGACTTGTCCAGACGGGCCAGATGCACAACTACGGAATGGCGATGGCGTCGGGCGTCGTCGTGCTGGTGCTAATCTGGTGGTTCGTGCTCAGGGCATAGCTTGACGGCGCCGTTTAGGAAGTTATATTGAAAAAGTTAATAGCTATAACATGACCTACGCCCCCACCTTAGTCCTCCCCCTGAGGGGGAGGAGATTATCCAAACGGTTGTAGTTGGTGCTCGGGACACAGCGCGGCAGGCCCAATCGCGCATCTCTATAGTAACTTGAATCATGAAAATATCTGCGAAATCAATAAAGGAAAGAAAAGATATCCCTTCCACCTCTGGGGGAAGGTTAGGATGGGGGAAGTCGCCTGTCATGAGAAGAGTGGCGGGGGTACGGAGCGCTGACCCGGACGAAGGCTCCAAATGAAGCCAAGAGGGCGCAAGGGCCGCCGGTCAACCGTTGCAACGGGAATGCATAGCGCCTAAAATGGATGTGCTCGCCGGATGTCCGGTGAGTGCGGGCATGGGGTCCATCTCGACGCGCGAAACTTCCCGAACTGAACAGGACCACCGCCGCAACAACGTGGCCCCATCGTCTAGAGGCCTAGGACAGCGGCCTTTCAAGCCGTAAACACGGATTCGAATTCCGTTGGGGCCATGCCACACCACTTCCAACCCCCTGGAATCGACTATGCGCCACCCGCTCTCTGACAATGTCGTCGACCCCGAGTCGAAGAATGCCTAACGAGAAGCTGAAGAAGGCTGCCGAAGCGGGCTGGGATGAGATGTCAGAGACCTACCAGCGCGATTCTCGTATCTCCGTTGACGACGTTCATTACGCCCCCCTGGGCCCTGGCGAGCGCGAGCTGGGGTTGATCGGCGACGTAAGAGGCAAGCATGCGCTCGAGCTGGCATGCGGCGCGGCGCAAAACTCCATCGCGCTGGCAAAGTGGGGCGCCTTTGCGACAGGACTAGACCTTTCGAAGAACCAGCTTGCCCACGCGAGGCGACTCGTCGGGCAAGAGAACGTCGAGGTCAATCTGGTCCGAGGCGACGCCGAAAACCTTGCCATGTTTCGCGACGAGGCATTCGATCTGATCGTCTCATCCTTCGGAGTGGAGTTCCTTCCCGACCTCGACGAATGTCTCCGGAACTGCCACAGAGTATTGAAGGCGGGTGGGTTGTTGGTTATCTGCACGGCGCACCCCCTCGCCGCGTTCGAGTGGGACGAGGACCAGAAGACGCTGATCGTGACGGACTATTTTCACCCGCCGGTGGAGGTCTGGGGCGAGCTTTCGGGCACGGGGCGAAAGGGCCTCACCTTCTTCAGGTCCATCGAGGCGATGACGGGGCTCCTGGCGGACGCGGGCTTTCTTCTTGAGAAAATCCTGGAGCCCTATCCATACCCGTTGCCTGAGATGACCGAGGAGGAGAAGGTCGAGAAGATCCCGTATGGGGGGCCCTACTGGGAAGGAATGTACGAGCGGTTCAGCCGCGTGCCGTTTTCGATCGTCTACAAGGCATTCAAAGCCTAGCAGGCTGTTGAAAAATGGGGAGTGCAGAGGGGCCGAGCCCCTTTGCCGGGAGTCTGAGGGTGTCCCTCAGATACAATTTTCTTCCTTTTCCATACTCGAAAGAGTGCCAAAGGGATTGTGGAAAGAGTTTTTCAACACCCTGCTAGCCGCTCGGCGAAAGCGTCATTCCGGCGAAAGCCGGAATCCAGAGGGATTTAGGGTTCAGATGACTTCAGCATCTTTGTGGATTCCGGCCTTCGCCGGAATGACGGGTATACGGGTATTAGGGGCATGTCCGTCAATTGTCTGACTTCACATCCGGCTTTCGCCGGAATGACGGGCGCTCCGATACGCGCATCCCTTCTTCCAAGTGCACAAATCGAGACACGTCAATCAAAGCCTAGCCGCTCAGCAGCCGCCGCCCACGGCGCGAACGATCTCAAGCCGGTCGCCGTCCTCGAGGGTGACGTCTCCGAGCTCGTCCCTGGGAACGACCTCCCCGTTGTGCGCGACCGCTATAGATTTCATGTTGACGTTGAGCGTTTCGAGATAGCTAATCAGGTCCGTCGGGCCCTCTAGCCGGCTCTCCTTGCCGTTGATAATAAGGTTAATCATCTCTCTGTTACCGAGACCCCTTCGCCTCGACCCGTGACCACGCCTCGAGCATCTGACTCTTGAGTGCCGATGCCGCCGTCTCGGGGTCCGGGCTTCCGGAAATCGCCGATATTACCGCTACGCCCGTCGCGCCCGCTCGAATCACATAGCCTACGTTGTCTTGGTTGATGCCGCCGATGGCCAGGACCGGCAACGATACCTCTTCGGCTACCGCCCGTACAAGCTCGACGCCTGCGGTATCCGCCCCTGGATGGGAGCCGGTAGGAAATATGGTACCCAGGACAAGAAGGTCCGCTCCGTCGACCTCCGCCCTCTTCGCCCCTTCGAGCGAGTGTACGGACCGGCCAATCAGCAGTCTCGCACCGCAGACGGCCCTCGCCGCCGAGGTAGGCATGGCGTTTTCACCGAGCTGCACTCCGTCGCACTCCGCTGCCAGAGCTATGTCGACGCGATCGTTTACGAAGAGCAGCGCCTTGTCCCTGGTGATGGCCCGCAACCGCTTCGCAGTGAGATAAACTTCCCCTGCGGGCAGCTCTTTCTCCCTCAGTTGGACCAGGTCGACCCCTCCCGCCACGGCCGCCTCCACCACTTCCTCCAGATCACGGCTAACCGTTACATTCCGGTCGGTAACGAGCGACAGGCAGGGTGTCGGTAGGCGCGCCACGCGGGCTAGTCCCCGGAAGCCACGGGAGCAGCTACGCCCGCCGTGGGGCTGCTGGCGGTCGCCGTCGCCTTACGCTCGATGCGGCCTGCGAGATAGGCCTTGCGCCCGGCTTCGACCCCTAGCTTGAAGGCTTCACCCATGAGCGCGGGGTCGTGTGCCTGAGCGATGGCCGTGTTCACCAAGACACAATCGGCGCCGTTCTCGATGGCCTGCGATGCATC
>JADFQF010000166.1 GCA_022561955.1 Chloroflexota bacterium
GCCCGTACTTCGACGTGCGCCCCGACGGCATGGTCACTAACGCCGTATTCCGCTCGACCTTTTACATGGCCGAGGAGCTGCCCTTGGTGTAGGAGCATTTAATATTGAGAAATTTTGGGGGCGGCGCTCGACCTCTCCCCCGAACCCCCTCTCCGTCGACGGAGAGCAACTGTCTTAATTGTCAAGGATATTAGACGAGTAATGAAGTGGGTTGCATGTGAGGAGGTCCCCAAAGAGTGCCATGTTTGACCATGTTGTTAAGTATGAGGAGCAGCTTACGCATGCATGCCACGAGCGCCACCTTTTTGGCTTTACCAGCGGCACAGAGACGCTGGTAGAAGGCCTTGATGACAGGGTTGTAACGAGTGGCCACAAGAGCAGCCATGTAGAGGGCTCGCCTGACTCTTGCACGTCCACCCCACACGATACGTTTGCCTCTAAAGAGGCCGCTGTCTCGATTGAGAGGAGCGACACCCACCAGATGAGCGATCTCTTTGCGATTCAAGGTGCCAAGCTCAGGAAGATCAGCCAACAGAGTCAGAGAGACGACCTTGCCGACTCCTGGGGTAGAGGTCAGTATCTGGTCCTTTGCATGCCACATAGGGCTCTCCTTAACAGCGGTATTGAGGTCGTCGTCTACATTGCGCAACTCTTGCTTAAGCCAGTCGATGTGGGCTTGGACCCGGCGGCGCACAGGCTGAGGGGCTCGCCCAAGGCGGTTCTTCTCAGCGGTGAGCATACCGACGAGCTGGCTCCTACGAGTCAGCACCGCCGACAGGTGCTGTGTTTGCGCATCAGGCAATGGGCGTGGCTGTGGCTTGACACCCTCTGCAAACAGGGCCAGCGCCTCAGCGTCTATAGCATCGGTTTTAGCCAGTCTGCCAGTGGAGCGTGCAAAGTCTCTGGCCTGACGGGGGTTGATCACCCTCACCGCCACACCGCCAACCTGCACGGCGGCCGCCAGGGGCATTTCATACTTACCGGTGGCCTCCATCAACACCAGCTCGGGCTCCATCTCCTTGAGTCGAGAAACCAACTGCTCTATGCCTGCCTCGTCGTTGGCGGCTCTCCACGCCTCACCGCTTGGGCGTATGGCTACATCCAGGTGGCTCTTGGAAACATCAATCCCAACGTAGATACTTCGATCACCCATGTGGCAACTTCCTTTCCGGCCCATCCTTGCAAATTCGCCCTCGGCTTGCCGGGGCAAGCAACTGTTCGGGCTCAGCCAGGCAATGAGATGCGGCGACCCAAGCTCTCCGGCGGTCTCTCAGTGAGGACCCAGGGGGAATCGGTCTGCCGCATCCATCGGTCATATTACCCCAACTACCAAGATACAAGGGGGAACGGGGGAGAGGTCGCAGCGCATGCCAAGGGTCTCCGACACCCAAAAACGAATATATTGCTTCATGTGCAGACACCACATCGAGACTCACAACTCGTAGGAGCAATCGAACGCGTTCTGTTACCATTGACGTGCCGGGACGCAGGCATTTAGCCTCATGAGCATGGTAACGGGACAAATACGACGGTGGCCCCGAGCCCATCCTCAGAACGCATTAGAGAGCGCTGCGAAGCCCGCGCACGCGGGGGTATTAGGGCCGCTGCCGTTGGGTATCTGGCCTGGATAGGCGCTTATGGTCGACATAAACGAAATTTCCAAGGGCTGGGTGACGGTTGGCCATGCAAAGGCCGTCGCTGCCTTGGCGCAGGCTATGGCGGCCGATTCCGTGGCCCACGCCTACCTCATCGTAGGTCCTCGGGGCATCGGCAAGATGACGCTCGCACACGACATCGCGCGAATGGTCAACTGCACCGAGAACAACCCTCCATGCGGCCAGTGCGGACAGTGCCGACGAATCACCAACGAGCTGCACGCCGACGTTCAGGTCATTGGCCTGGAGCAGGTTGGCGATGGTAACGGCCGAACGAGCACCGCCATCGGCATAGGGCAGATTCGCGAGGCGAAGAGAGACGCCGGCCTCAGGCCCTATGAGGGTCGGAGCCGCGTCTTCATAATCGACGGCGTCGAGCTCATGACCGAGGAGGCAAGCAACAGCCTCCTGAAGGTCCTGGAAGAGCCGCCGGACCAGGTCATATTCGTCCTGCTGGTCACGGACCTGGAATCGGTCCTCGCCACTATCTCATCGCGGTGCCGGATACTCGAGCTACGGCCCTCGCCCGCGTCGAAGATCGCCGACGAGCTCTTCGGGCGCTTCGAGGCCGACCAGGAGCTCGTGAACGAAGTCGCTCAGCTCTCCGGCGGCAAGCTCGGCTGGGCCATCCAAATGATGGAGTCCCCCGAGCTGCTGGAATCTCGCTCGAAGCAGCTGGACCAGGTGGTCGCGATTTCGCAGGCTACCCTCGCGGACCGATTCGATTACGCCAACGCCCTCGCAGGGCAGTTCGCAAGAGATCGCGAGTCCGTCGTTCAACAGCTTCGGCTCTGGCTACAGTGGTGGCGCGACGCCCTCATCGTAAGGGAGGGCGTCTCAGACTTCGTGACCAACCTGTCCAGAACCGATGCGCTGAAACGGATAGCGGAGGTCATGAGCTCGGCGCAGATTGCCGGAGTAATCCAGAGGACGGAAGAGACCATCGACCTGCTGGAACGCAACGTCAATCCTCGTTTGGCACTGGAACAGCTGGTGCTGGCCGTGCCGTCGATTCCGACGGAGCCGGTCAGCCAGGAAATAGGAACATGATATGCCCAGTCTAGTAGGCGTGCGCTTCAACATCTCGGACGATGTTCACTACTTCGACTCGGGGGACTTCGACCTCGAGGCCGGCGAGCGAGTAATCGTCGACTCGGAAGAGGGACATCGGGAGGGCTTCGTCGTCATCGGCACGAGACAGGTGCTGTTCTCGGAGCTACGAGGCCCCATGCTCGCCGTCCTCGAACGGGTCGAAGCCCCGTAATTACCACGGCCCAGCGGTCCCGCCGAGGGGCAGGCGACGCCTACGCCC
This sequence comes from Chloroflexota bacterium, assembly GCA_022561955.1. The sequence goes on from JADFQF010000166.1 coordinate 2,968, forward strand.
TACCCGGCAGGGCCACGTCCGCGACCAGCATCTCAAGCGCCGACTGTTCGTCCGACTTGCCCGTCTTTATGCTGATGTCGGCGTCCAGAAGCCTCCTGTGAATTTCCACGAGCCGCTCGTGAGTGAACCTTCGCTCCTGCTCCAGCGTCTTCGTTAAGGGGTAGCCGGAGATGGACAGCCTCCGGCCTATGTCCGCCTGATTCAACCCGCCGGCCTTCAAGTCCTTGGCGAGGATAAGAAATCGCACCTGCCTGGCCACCATGGTGATGAGGTACGAGGCCGGGCGGCCGTCGTCCAGAATTTTCTGCATCATCCTGATGGCGTCGCCGGGCCGGGCCTCGATTACCGCGTCCACCGCCGCAAATATGTTCGCCTCCCTGGCGTACGACACCAGCTCTGACACGTCTTCATGGCTTATCGAGCGGCCCTCCGCATACAGCGCCAGCTTCTGAAGCTCCGAATCTATGACTCTGACGTTGCGGCCTATCGTATCGGCCAGGGTCGCGATGGCCCTGGGCTGGATCTCTATGCCGTGCTTTCGCGCGCGCTCCTGTATCCACCTCTGCAGCTCTCTTCCCGACGGAAGCGGAAACGTATGCACCTCCGCCAGGGGCCGCACCGCCGACAGGAGGGGGTTCCCGGCGGACAGACGCCCGTCCAGGAAGACCAGGTCTGTTGAGGGCGGCATGTTGGGCAGGAATTCCGCCAGCCCGGACCAGTCCCCCAGAGATCTGTCGCGCGGCTCGCTCCTGCGCCTTCGAAAGTCTCCCGGCTCGAACTTGTCCAACAGGCCCTTTACCGCGACTACACGTGTCTCCGCCAGGAAAGGCACCGTACTGCACGTGGCGGTAAGCTCGGCGAAAGAGACCTCGGAGCCGTCCAACTTCGCAACGTTGACGTCGCCAAGACCGCCCTGCGCTACCTTGTCCTTAATTGCGTCGGCCATCTCATCGCGGGAGAGGTCGTCTTCTCCATAGAGCAGATAGATCACTTCTTATCGATACCCCGGTCAAGCTCCAATTGCTATAATGACCTTATATATTATTCGGAGACTAATTCGTTGCTTCGGCCGTCAATTCTGCTGCTCATCTGGCGCTCGGGCATATTCCGCCTTGTATACAGGCTCATGAGGGACAGACGCGTCCCGCTTAGGGCAAAACTGATAGTGCCTGCGGCCATCGTCTATCTTATCTCCCCCATTGACATCGTCCCGGACATAATACCAATCGCGGGCCTGCTTGACGACATCCTGGCCCTGATGATATCCGTAGCCCTGTTCGTGACAATCGTGCCGAGAGAGGTGCTGTCCGAGCATCTGGGGAGGTCCGGCCGCTCGAACGCCGCCGCCAAGCCTCAGGGCAAGGTGATCGACGGTGAATATCGCGTGATTGACGACGACGATGCTGCAACGCGATAGCCTCTCGACCCACCCGCCTGCGATATACTTGACCATGAAAACATTAATAGCCAAGAAGACTCGGAGAGCTGAGCGTCGATTGATTGCATGGACATAACCATAATAGGACTTCCCAACAGTGGCAAGACAACCATATTCAACGCGGTGACCAGGGGCGCGGCCGAAGTAGCGTCCTATGCAAACAAGCCTAATCTCGGCGTCGCCAAGGTGCCGGACGAGCGTCTGATCGTGCTGGAAGGCATCTACAAGCCCAGGCGCACGGTGCACGCCGAGGTGACCTACGTCGATCTGCCCGCGGCGCCCGAGGGATTTGGCGAGTCCAAGGGCATCTCCGGCGAATATCTCAACTACCTCCAGAGGGCCGACGCGCTGCTCATCGTGGCCAGGGCATTCGAGGACCCGGCGGTGCCTCACGTCTCAGACAGCATCGACCCGGACCGCGACGTGGAGACGATGCTCTACGAGTTGGCCTTTGCCGATCTGGAGATACTGGACCGGCGGCTCGCCCGCATTCAAGAGGGATTCAAGAGCGCCAAGACCGCAGAGCGCGACTCACTGACCAGGGAGCAGGGCCT
>JADFQF010000167.1 GCA_022561955.1 Chloroflexota bacterium
TCGATCTTGTCTCCCGACATCCAGAGGAACTTTGGCGTTTCCTTTGGTGCGGCCCAAGCGTCCTTCTTTACCTTCGTCTTTTCCTGCGACATGAATTCGGCGCGGCTCCTTGCGTTTCCTGAAAGATTTATGAAGACTAACACGAGTGCATCGTTTTGTGAACTGCACAGGTGCATGTCATTAAAGTCGATACTTATAATAGATATAGGTACTAATAGATAATATTTAGGAGGCTCTTCGAGAATGAAAGTAAGAAATGATTTCAGAACGGCTGCTCATGTCAGGTGAATCAGACCGGGCGGACGGGGAGTTTCGAGACCTGGTAACGAAAATCCTGGATTCGATGTGGCGCCAATACCCGACCAACGCCGCCGGTATGGGGCTGCACGAGTTTGACGGACGCCTGCCGGACATCTCCAGGTCCTCATTGGACCGTCGCGCCCAGGAGGTGAGCGGACACCTCGAGTCCCTGCGAGGCGTAGATGCTTCGACTATAAGTAGCGAGCACTATATGGAATATAAGCTCGTGATGTCCGCGTTAAATAAAGAGCTTTTTGATCTAAAGGAGGTCCGTCTACACGAGACGAACCCGATGGAGATGTTGGGACACATCGAGCTGAGCTTTTATATCTCCAGGGACTACGCTCCGCTCGACCAACGGGTCAAGGCTTTGACGCGCGGCCTGAGCGGCGTACCGGACTATCTGGCATCGCTACGGAGCGTTCTGGGCCCACGGCTCAGCGCACCCGTCCTGGAGGCATGCATCGAGGCATACGAAGGCGTCTCGGCGTTCTACGAAAACGATCTGGTCGCCGCCGTCTCAAGGCTGGACGACCAGGCGGCCAGGAACGACTTCCAGCGCGCCAAGGACTCGGCTTCGGCGGCGGTGAAGGGCTTCGTGGAGCACCTGCGGTCGATGCAGACCCGGGCCGTCGGAGACTTTGCCATCGGAGAGGCGAAGTTCTTGGGCCTGCTAAAGTACGGTGAGATGGTAGACCTTCCCATCGAGCGCCTTCTGCAAGTAGGAAGAGAGGACCTGGCCGCCAACACGGCACGGCTCCGGCACGTCGCGAGCACCATCGACTCGTCGAAGTCTCCTTCGGATATCATGGCCGAGATGGTAAAGGACCATCCCTCGGCAGATGCGCTCATTGATGAGACCAGGGACATGCTCGAGGAGATTCGAGGCTACCTGCTGGAGCACGACATAGTTTCCGTTCCGTCGGAGATCAGGTGCGCGACCGTCGAGACGCCCTCGTTCATGCGCTGGGCCTTCGCCGCGTTGGACTTTCCCGGACCCTTCGAGGAGAAGGCCACGGAGTCCTACTACTACGTGACGCCCGTAGATGAGGGCTGGACCGAGGACGAAAAGGAGCAGTGGCTTACCAGCTTCAACTACCCTACCCTGCGCTCCGTATCCGTCCACGAGGCCTATCCGGGCCACTACGTCCACTACCTGCACACGCGCAACGCGAAGTCGAAGCTCGGCGTCGTCTACGGCGCATACTCTTTCTGGGAGGGATGGGCGCACTACGCCGAGCAGATGATGATCGAGGAGGGCTTCGGACGTGAAGACCCTCGAAATATCCTGGGTCAGCTCATGGAGGCTCTGCTCCGCGACTGCCGCTACATCTGCGCCATAGGCATGCATACGCAGGGCATGACTGTAGACGAGGCCACGGCATTCTTCATGGCGAACGCGTTCATGGAGGAGCTGCCGGCGCGCAAAGAGGCCGTGAGAGGCACGTTTGACCCCATGTACCTCAACTACACCCTGGGCAAGCTGATGATCTTGAAGCTGCGTGAGGACTATCGCAGCGAGCAGGGCGAAAATTACTCCCTCAAGCGGTTCCACGACACCTTCTTGTCGTTTGGAGCGCCTCAAATTCCTCTGGTCCGCGAGATGATGCTTCAAAGCCCCGGCCGGGATGTCTTGTAAGCCGGTGCGGTGCGGTCCACCGCAGCCCGATCTCGAGTGGTTCGGTGGGCTCAACCATGTATCGGACCGGCACGGGGATGGGATATCGATGCGCCGGTTGGCTCTGCGGGCTACTTGAAAGTCCTCCCTCCCCTTGTGGGAGGGAGTTAGAGGGAGGGGGCGGCGTTTCACCCTCATCCCAGCCTTCTCCCATCAAGGGAGAAGGAGTTTTCTCCCGCTTAAGAAGATAGACCAGCGAATCATGACTTAGAGGACGTTGAAGAACTGCACACGTGTATCCTCCCTCCCCTCGCGGGAGGGAGTTAGAGGGAGGGGGCGACGCTTCACCCTCTCCGACGCGTCGGAGTCCGAAGATATACATATTAAGGAGTCGGACATTGTGCAACCGGGCAGATAGGTAACACTTAAACCGGGGACATAGGTAACAGATTAATCGGTATGGCAAACAGGGGCCAGTCCGGCACAGATACCCCGTTGAGAACGACAATTCACGCCAGAGCGAGTCGTTGGAAGCGTTGAGCATTACCGCGTTTCTAAGTAAGCTGTTAATTGAGGACAACCCAAGTAGCGAACTTTGCAGGTGGAAATTGAAGATACTCGTGACCGGCGGGGCCGGGTACATAGGCAGCACCATCTGCTCGGCATTGGAAGACGGCGGGCACGTGCCGGTCGTCGTCGACAGCCTCGTCACAGGCCGCCGTGAGTTCGTCGGCGACCGGGCCTTTTACGAGGCGGACATCGCCGACAGGTCTGCGATCGAGAACATATTTCGAGAGCACTCCGAAATAGAGCTCACTATCCACTGCGCCGCGCTGGTCGTCGTTCCGGACTCTGTACGCCGTCCCTATGAGTACTACCGCGAAAACGTATCCAAATCGCTGGATCTTTTTCGACTCCTGAGCGACGTGGGCTGCCGGAAAGTCGTATTCAGCTCTTCCGCATCTATATACGATTTCGTGCCCGGCTTCATGGTTACCGAGGAGTCTCCCTTGAAGCCGTTGAGTCCATACGCTCGCACAAAGTACATGATGGAAATGATATTGAGCGACATGTGCGCGGCCTACGACATGAGAGCGATCTCCCTCCGTTACTTCAATCCCATCGGCGCCGACCCAAAGATGCGCTCCGGCATACAGGCGCAGGAGCCCTCACACGTGCTCGGCAAGCTGGTCTCGGTCGCCCTCGGCAAGGAGCCCGCCTTCAACATCACGGGTACGGATTGGCCTACACGGGACGGTACAGGCCTCCGTGACTACGTGCACGTATGGGACCTGGCCATGGCCCACGTAATAGCCGCCGACCAGTTTGACCGTGCCTTTGAGAAATCCGAGGTCCACGGCGCGAATTACCTAGTAATCAACCTGGGCACCGGCAGGGGCGTGACCGTGCGTGAGCTTGTCGAAGCCTTCGAAAAGGTCTACGGACAGGAGATCGGCAAGCGGGACGCTCCTCCACGTCCGGGGGACGTCGCCGGTGCGTACGCCAACGCCGACAGGGCCCGCGAGCTGCTGGGATGGGAGGCGGAGATGTCTATCGAGCAGGGAATAGCCGACGCTCTCCAGTGGGGCAAGGTGCGCGAGGACATGCTCGGCTTTCTTGAGAAATAGCCTCCGTATTTCAGTCCGCCGTGGAATCGGAACATGCGCCTAGCTTCGCTATCGCGGGCTGATTAGCCAGGCGCTCCGCATCGGCACCCTTCGATTGACGGCGATTGCGCAGGGTGTTATTTTCATACCTCAGCCCGGTTGTTCCGCGACACACCACGCGGCTTTCGAATCTGCAATACTCACTCGGTTCAGGAGCTACACCTTGGAAGATATACGCATTTGCTTTGTGGGGGACTCGCTTACGAACGGCACTGGGGACGTTTCCCATCTGGGTTGGCCGGGGAGAGTCTGCGCGGCCGCGGAGTCCGAGGACCGGAAGGTCACGCACTACAACCTGGGTATTCGCGGAGAATCGAGCGCCGACATACTCAAGAGGTGGGAGGCGGAGGTCGCGCCCCGATTCCAGAACCAGTCCGACAGGCGCCTCGTGTTCGCCTTCGGCAATAACGACACCAGGATGACCGAGTCGGGCATAAACGTGACCGTAGAGGACGCCGAAGCCAACGCACGCACGATACTGTCCAGGGCGATGGCCCAATACCCCACGTTGATGATCGGCCCTTCGCCAAACACGGACCCCGATCACTGCGACCGCATTCAAACGTTGGACGCGATATTGGATAACGTGTGCAAAGACCTGGGCGTGCCCTACTTATCCGTGTATGAAGGCTTGCGCGGCTCCGACGTGTGGATGCGCGAGGTCGGCCTCATCGACGGAAGCCATCCCTCCGCGGGCGGTTACGCAGCCTTCGCGGACATGGTGATGTCGTGGCCCGAATGGTGGTTCCACCAGTAGCCGGATAAGGTCCACCGTGCCGCGAGAATTTATTTCTCCAGGTTGGCCTTCAGCCTACGCAGGCTCTTGTTCATGGATGGATTGGCGATTAACGGTCCGATCAATATCTTGAACGCGATCGCCATGACGGGGTTCAATTCAGCGGATGTCGTGCGCTCCAACCTCGTTCCGCCATCGTGCTCGCTGAGGCTCATCTCCTGGAGAAACTCCAGCTTGCCGTCCGAACCAGTGAAGCTGAACTTTCTTGGGGATTCAAACTCCGTCACCTTAACGGTGTTTACGATCGATTTCCCAAGCTGTTTGCCCGTCGAGCGGTACTCCGTTCCGACGCCGACGTCGCCTTCCGAGACCTTTTCGATAGACAGGCCGTCGTTCCACTCGCTGTGTTTGGCTAGATCGGAGATGTAGGCAAAGACATCCTCTGGTTTAGCTTTGATGTCGATGCGACAAGTTTTTTCGCCGTGAGCCATGGAACCCTCCTGTCGTGCGTCTCTTTACGAATACTTCCTTCCAATACCTATCTTAAATGGATAACGCGCTCCGTTTGTGGGAAATCTTACGCCATCGTCAGCCCCGAATGCAACCGCTCCCTCCCAGGTGCCAT
>JADFQF010000168.1 GCA_022561955.1 Chloroflexota bacterium
ACCGCCGCGATGGACCCCGTGTGGAAGCCCGACACTCCCGTCACGCCCCATGTGAAGATCTGAAAGCTGATGATCCGGCCCCGCATCGCGTCGGGTACCGTCGTCTGCAACAGCGTGCTGAGGAGCGTCTCGTACAGGGCGACGCAGGCGTATGCGAAGGCTAAAAATAACATCGAAAGCCACAGCCAGGGCGACGCGGCGAAGAGCATCAGGAACAGCCCGAACCCAACGTAGCCCCCGACAAATATCCTTCCCTTGTGCTTCACGTCGCCAAGGCTGGAGAGCACCAGCGTCGTTATGAGCGCCCCGACGCTTCCCGCCGACAGTAGATAGCCGAGCCCGGCGGGCCCCGTGAGCAGAACGTCGCGGGCCATGACCGGCAGCATCGTCTCGTGGGCCCAGCCAAAGGCCTCTGCGGAGAGGCCTATCAGGATGAGCAGGCGCACACGGGGAGTCGTGAATACGTAGCGGATACCCTCCTTGAAGTCCTGCATGGGCGTCGCGGGCGCCTCCTTGGCGGGCCGCTCGACACCACGGAGCGTGGATATGATTGCGGCGGAGAGTACCAGCGCGCCCGCCATCAGCACGTAGGCCCAGGCGATGTCGAAGGTCCCTACGATCATGCCCGCCAGTGGCGGAATCACGATGCCCATGGACGTCATCGCGACGAAGTTGGCGGCGTTGGCCTTGAGCAAATTCTCGCGGCCGGCGACGTCCAGCGTCAGGGCCATGCGCGACGGGACCTTGACCGCGACGATGGCTCCGTCCAGGAACGAGATGAGCAGGATCTGCCACAGGCCGATATTCTCGGTGAAGATGAGGGCGGCGACGATGGCGAAGAGGACTGCCTGGGCGATCTGACTCGCCATTATGAGCTTGCGCCTGTCCAGGCGGTCCACCAGTACCCCCGCGAACAGGCTGGTGATCATCAGCCCGATGCCGCCCACGCCGGCCGTGACGCCCGTCCAGAACGCGGAATCCGTGATGGATAGGGCGAGCCATCCGTTGACCGTGAAGAAGATCATCAACGCCATGTCGTTGGTGATCGCGTTCAGCCATACGAGCCGAAAGCGCGCGTTTTGCAAGATTAGGAGCATGTTTCTCGAATCAGAGTGTTGGGTCCGGACGGGCTGGTTTCGGTGTCGCAACAAGGCCAGGGCCGGATGCGTAAGGGCCTCGAACCATTGTACTTCGTCCAGGCGGTAAAGAAGAAGAATTTGGCTAAGCTTAGAAACTATCTCAAAAACGTCTATCTAAGATGGAACATCCTTCGACACGCTCTCCGCAGCGGCGGAGTCCGGCGCTATTCGATATAGGGAGTCGGACAGGACGAACGGGCAGAAACACCCCTCTCCGTTTGCGGTGCTCGACTCCTTACAATGTAATTATTCGAACTCCGTTCGTGGTGAGCTTGTCGAACCATCATTCGAGATAGTTAGTGAATAGGCGCTCGTCTGGGTCAGAAAAAGCTCGGGCCGTTTTCCCGCGGCGTCCAATGCTCTCCGGCGCCGTCTTCGGGCACGTAACCCAGGACCCTCTTCGTCGTCTCGATGTCCCATATACTCAGGGCGTTGTCGGACTCGCCGTTCACCACCGCGAACCCGACAGACGTCGGCGCATCGATGCTCTTTCGTATCAGCTGCGCCGCATCCCTGTGGCTGAGCCATAGAGACAGGGCGGGCGGTGAGAACGTCGGGTCGTCGGGGGTCATGACCCAGCCGATTCGCAGGCAGATGACCGAGATGCCGCAGTCGTCGTGATAGTAGCTGCCCAGGGCCTCGCCGAAGGCCTTGCTGACGCCGTAGTAGCTGTCGGGCCTGATGAGGTCCGGGGTCAAGGGTGGAAAGGGCCGCCGCACCTCTCCCAATCGACCGTCGTAGATGGCCTTGTACGGGTCCTGCATCAGGGGGTAGTTGCCGACGGCATGGTTGCTGCTGGCAAAGACGACCCGCTCGACGCCGGCCCGTTTCGACGCCTCGTAAACGTTGCGGGTGCCGACGATGTTGTTGCTGAGGATCGACTCCCACGAGCCGCGAGGACTGGGGTCGGCGCCGAGATGCACGACGACGTCCACGTTCTCGAAGGCCGGACTTATGGCGTCGAGATCGGCGATGTCTGCGACCGTGCTCGGCACTCCATCGACTGCCTCCCTGTCCAGGCCGCTCAGCTCGTAGCGGTCGCCCAGGCTGCGCCGAATGATGCCGCCGATCTGGCCCGCCATGCCGGTAACCAGGACCCTCTTCTTTTCAGCCACGTTTCCCTCCCGTCTATAGAATACGATTGCTTCAAAGGGATTATACGTTTGGGAGGGCAGCTCTGGCGATGTTTTTATGGCCCTGACGGACTGCGAATGCCGAAGACCCGTCAAGGCATCGCCAGAATATGTGCCCCGAGGGTCAACGCGGGCTTGAATATGCGCCTGCGCGCCTTACGGGCCGCTTCGCCATCGCCACGAGGGCACATGCCAGCGCCACGAGCGCCAGAAACGCCACGAAGGCCGCGTCGTAGCTCGCGGTCGCGTCGTAGACTGCGCCCGAAATCAGAGGGCCTGCCGCGAATCCCGCGACCTGCAGCGCCCTGGTCAGGCCGAAGATCGAGCCGAAGTTCTGCCTGCCGTAGTACTCCGACATGAGCAGAGTCGTTAGCGTTCTGAGCCCGCCTTCCGTGAAGCCGTTGATCGCCGCGAACAGGTAGGCCGTCTTGATGTCGCTGACTATCAGCAGCACCCCCATGCCTGCCAGCCTCAGAAGCAGTGCAAGGACCAGTAGTGGTCGGGTAGGCATGCGATCGGCGAGCAGGCCCCAGACGAAGTTCCCGACGGCGGAGGCGAAGAAGCCGATGCTGACGGCGCCGACCGCGACCCTCACCTGCAACCCCTCCTCCACGAGATAGGGCACGAGATGCAGCCCGACTCCGGCACTGGCGACACCGGCGGCGACTATCGAGGTAAGCAGAATCCACAGAGTCGGAGTCGACAGCGCATCTAAAAAACTCCACTGCGCTTCAGGCGTGTCCTGAGGCGAGGGCCCCGTCGCCCCCGTGTCGTGGCCTGCCGGTCCGATTCGTCCTACACCGTCAAGCTCCAGGCCCATGTCCTCGGGCTGTCTTCGGACAAGAAGCACCGTCGGCAGCAGACCTGCCAGGAACATGACGCCCGCGAGCATCAACCATGCGACTCGCCAATTCCAGGCGTCGGTGATCGCCTGTGCCAGCGGAGGAAGAATGACTCCTCCCGCCGAAGCCGAGAGGAGCAGTATCGCCAACGCGCGGCCTCGATATTTGAGGAACCAGCGCACCACCGCGGGCGAAGAGGGTGTCTGGACGAATGCCTGGTCGGCCAGCCTCGCCACGCCGAATGCGATGTAGAACCAGAGCAGCGACTGCATCGCCGCGAGGTTGAGCATGGCGACGATGATCAAGACGGCTCCGACGGCCAGGGGCAATCTCGCGCCGTATCGGTCCGTCAGCCTGCCCGTGAGGAGCGACGCCGAGGCTCCGAGGACCGCGCCGATGCTCGTCGCGGCCGAGATCTCGGTGCGGGTCCACCCGAACTCGTCGGTGAGGGGCAATATGAAAACGGTCAGCATGCCGATGGCCGTCGCGGCGTTGGCGAAGTTTATGCTGGATACGCCGCCGAGGACGTACCATCCGTAGTAGGTCTTTCGTGGCCGGATCTGCATTTTTCGTTCCAGGGGCATTGGGTACAGGTCGGCGGGGCGCTCCACAGTATAGCGGTTGGCCCAAACCCATGACCCGTGAGGCCTTGTGAATTGGCTAACGAGCTTTGACGTCATTCCGAGAGGGACGGAGGAATCTAGGGCGCGAGGCGTATTATCACGACACCAGGTAATGCAGACGATGCGCGTCTGTGCCGACATCGTTGACCATTCAAAGTTCAGTCAATCTCAGCTCAGAAGTCCAAAATACGTCTCTGAGCCACAAAGCCCGCACCGATAAGAACCTGCGGGTGAAGGGCTAAGCGTGGCAAACGACATTGCGAACAGTTAATCATATCGATTCGAACCGACACCTGCCGGTGTAGGCGACCGTCCGTCCGAAGATCGGGTGGTTCATCTCGAACTCGATGCGGAAACTGTCTTCGGTCTCTCCAATTTCCTTCGTACGGCCACCGCCGAAAGGGGAGAGCCACGTAGGGAACTTCACAATCAGTCCGAATGGCGGCGTTCTCACCACATATTTCCGCATGTCGTAGACCAGACTTCCCTCGTCGTCGACGCTAAGATCCGACTCTACTCCCACGCCGTATTTAGTGAACTCGATGATCCTATGGTCTCCCGAGCAGACCATGTGGGACACGAATGTAGCGTCTTCAAGAAAGCTGGCGTTTTTGTAGAACGTCCTGAACCAATGCATCGCGCCTGAATTATCGACGTAATTATGCACGTTCACCTCGACATCTCTGCCGCTGTGCGGGACCGGGGCATGAAAGAGCCTGTATGAGACGACTGCCAGAGGCTTGATGGTGTTCTTGACATGGACAAAGTCCATGGTGCCGCTAAATTCAATTGTTGGCTCGGCGTAGTGCTTGCGTACTGCCGTATGGAGGTTGTGAAAATCTTCCCCCAGCGCCTGCGCGATTGGCGAGTTGCAGGCCCAACCGGCTTTGGCGTCCGCCATGTGTCTCCATAAACTTCAAGTTAGTAATGTGCCGATAGTATAGGGCATTTGCGAGCAGGTTCAACGGTCTTACGCGAACTGCTTCGCCGGATGCTGCCGTCTCAGCGACAGAGGCTCACCAGCAAGACCATCTCGGCGAACTCCTCCACATCGGCATCGTCCGATAGCAGCTTCCCCAACCGTTCGATGTAGACATGATCCTCATCCACACTCCTTTTCGGGCGCAGTAGCTCACTACCGAGCCCTAGGATACCGCTCATGGTGGTATACTTTTTCGGCCATATTATTCG
>JADFQF010000169.1 GCA_022561955.1 Chloroflexota bacterium
ATAAATCTAACGTCGAAGCCCAGGGCCAGCAGGTACAGATTGAAGAGCACCGTGAACGAGCCGTGGATCATGTCCATGCCGATGACGTGCAGCACGTAGAGGTTGGCGTTCCGGCTGAACTCTCGCGTCTTTTCCAGGTAGTCGCGGAGGAAGGAGGGGGCCTGATCGGAGGGCGTGATATATTTTCCGCTTGCAGTACTCATGACTTTTTACTGAAAACCCTGAATTTGACCATCGTACCCGTTGGTGGTGGCGCTAAACTCAATTTCAGGCACCTTGCCGGAGGGCCTGTCTCATCTCCAAGATTTTGTCCCGTAGGTCCGGCTAAGCCACTGAGCGTTAACCCTTGAATTAGACGAGAAGCAGATATGATATGTGAAATTTCTAATGAATTAGAATGGTTCTAATTTCATGCCTGGCTCGTAAGCTAAACGAACGTAGGCTACTTGTCAAGTATTATCCGGCATGTCCGGTGGAGACCGGTGAGGGGGGTAAACACGGTCGTTGATTGGTGCCGGCGCAGTGGTCCCAGAAGCAGATCGACGGCCTTAATCACCATGTCGGAATTAGCGCTTATCCGAAGACTATCGCGAATGGTTCGACAAGCTTCCCGACTCTTCGGAGAGCACCGTCGAAAGACCGTAGAACGTACGGATGAGGTTTTCGGATAAGCTCTTTTCCGGAGTAAAAGCGAATCCGTCTAATCGACCCTAACGTGCTCCAACGCGACCTCCCTCGCCTCCTCTGTCAGCGCTTTCAGGTCGGTGAGGGTCTCCGCCTTGTTGGGATGCAGGAACAGGAATACGACCTCTTTGACCGGCCTGCCCACGGCCTCCTGCAACGCCAGCGCGTACGCACCGCCCTGCAGACGGTACCGTTGCATCGCCGTCTCGGTCTCGTCATCCGGCAGCGAGTCCGTCTTGTAGTCGACGATGACAAATCCGTCATCCTCTTCGAACAGCAGGTCTATGATGCCCTCCAGCGCGCCGTCGCCAATCGGCGTCGCCACCGGCACCTCACGCCAGTACCTACCCGAGGCCAGAGCGCGCTTTACGATGGGGTTGGTTCGAGCTGTATCAACCAGTTTTTCAATATTCGTCGATTCTTTAGGGATGCCCTCGGCGCTCGCCTGAGCCTGCGCGGTCTCCCTGGTCAGCGCGCCTGATTCTAGGTCGATCGTCTGAAGAACGGCGTGCACGGCCCTGCCTATGGATGTTCCCGCTCTTCCCCTGCGCCAGGGCTCGTCTCCGGCCGCCTCTTCCTTTGCGATGCTCGCGATTCTCGTCGCGGCTATCGAGACCGGCTTTCCCCGTCTGGCTATGGTCTCGGCCCGTTCTTTCTCCCAGCGGTCACGTTCTTCGAGGCTGTGTTTTGCGATATCCAGCTCGCCTTCGCCTGCTGCGGTTTCCGGAGCCGGGGTCTGCAAGAATCCGGGAAGCGGCTCCCATAGGGCAGGTCTGTCCTCCAGGATGGTCGCGATCTGCGCCGCAGCCGACGCGCCGTCTTTGCCGGTGCGATAGACGCTGACGACCAGATGGTCGCGGGCCCGGGTGGTCGCGACGTAGAGCAGCCTCACGGCCTCCTGCTCCGACAGTGCCTTTTCCTTCTTAAAGAGCTCGCCGTAGCCCGGCGTCTTGAACTCGGAGTCTCCGGATCCGACTCGTGCTTCAAGGCCTGCCCTGTCGTCGGGGAAGAGGACCTCGCCCGCTCGGAATCGAGGTTGGCCGTTGAGCCCCGTCAAGACGACGATGGGGAACTCCAGGCCCTTGGCCGAGTGGACCGTCATGACCTTGACGGCGTCTTCATCCCCCTCTGGCGCCGGTGCTTCCGAGACGCGCGCGCCTTCCTCCCTCTGACGGTCTATCCACTGTAGAAACGCCCTGAGAGATTCACCCCCGGCGCCGAAGAACGCACGGGCCTGCTCGACCATGAAGCGGTAGCGCCTCCACTGCTCCCGCATCCTGTCATCATCGACCGCCGTGGCCATCAACAGCCGCTTTCGAATGAAGCGGTCGATGAGCGAGGCCGGAGAAGCCCACAGCCTTTCGCCGTGAAATCGGAGCAGCTCTTTCAAGGAATCGGCTACGTGTCCATCGGGGGCGCCTTCCGGCGTTAGATAGTCGAAGCCGCCGCCCTTCAATGAGTGGCGCAGCAGGTCCTCATCGGAGCAGGCGAAGGCCGGGGTGCGCAATGCGGCCACCGTGGCGACCTGATTCGACGGGTCGTCGATTGCCCGCATGCAGTTTACGATGTCGTTGACCTCCTGGCTGGCGAAAACCAGGGAGGCACCCTCCAATCTGTAGGGCACGCCCGCATCTTCGAGGGCCACCTCTAGTGCCGGCAGTCCCGTGCGCCTGGGCATCAATATGCAGACGTCCGACAGTGCCGCCTTCCTGTAGACCTCATTTTCTCCCGGCTTCGATTGCTCTTCGTTCAGGACCTGCCAGTCTCCGCGAGCAATGTCCGCGAGAAGGGCCGCTATGTTCCGCGCTTCGTCCCACCGCACCGGGTTGATGTGCGTGCCGCCGGTGTCGTCTCCCATCGACCATACTCGCGGCGACAATGCGTGGCCCGTTGAGGCCTCCCAGATATGAGCGACGGCGTGGTAGTCGGCCTGCTCCTCTCCCTCCATCATCCGCTCGAATAGGAAGTTGACCCAATCGAGAACGGGCCTCTGGGACCTGAAATTCTGGACCAGCCGGACCGGCTCGGTATCCAGATGCGCCTGAAACCTCGCCATCTGTCGGACGTCCGCCCCGCGAAAGCGATAGATGGACTGCTTCTGGTCGCCGACGACAAACAGCTTTCCTGGTTCGGGCCGCACGGCGTCCCACTGGCGCGGACGGTCTTCGTCAGGCGTGGCGGCGGATGCCTCCTCCGCCAGGAATAGGGCGATCTCCGTCTGGATGGGGTCTGTGTCCTGTACCTCGTCGATGAGGATATGCGTGAAGCGGTCTCGGAAGTGGTCCCTCACTTCGATGTCGTCCCTGAGCAGGTCCCGCGCCCAGACGAGCAGGTCGTGAAACTCGGCAACGCCCCGCCGTTTGCGCTCCTCGGCGTACTCCGCGACAAAGGACGTCAGCGCGCGGAGCACCTCATCGAGCGCCCAGCTACGGGCCGTCGTCAAGTCGCTTTCGACATCGGCATTCGCGTCTTCCAGGGTCTTCCTTACGGCGATACAGGCGTTTTCGCCGGAGTCAGGGTCGTCGTCCCAGTCCGTCTGCCTCCCGGTCCTCGACACTCGCAGCGACGGCAGACGATTCAGCCACCGATATCCGGCGGCCGGGTCGTCGTTCGTATCGCCGGTCTTATTCAGGTGCTGAAGTACCTCCTGCACGCGTATGTAGAGCTTGTCATCTTCTCGCTTCTGTGAGAAGCCGCACAGCCTCTCCAAATCAGCCCGCCTATCCTCGAGCAAAGCGATAGAGCCTGGCTGGGGCATGGGGACGTCATTCAGGGCGGGCCCGACGACCCGGTCGTAGCTCTCGTGCAGCCTCTTGGCCAGATCACGCAGGTGGGTTGTCGTCATGCCCAGGGAAAAGGCGACGGATAGGGCGTCTGCCAGGTCCGGGTCCTCGAAGGCGCCGTCCAGCCATCGCGACCAAGTCTCCTCGAAGGAGAGGTCGGCGGATATCTGGTCATGAACATCGAAGGAAGGCGGCAGCCCCGCCTCCAACGGCTTCTCCCGAAGCAGGCTGGTCGCGAAGCCGTCGATCGTCTGTATCGAGGCCTGGTCGAGATCGGTTATGCCCTGTCTGCACCTAGTAGCCTCTGCCTCGCTGAGGTCCGTGCCGGTGGCGGCAAGCTCCAGGCTCTCTCGGACGCGGTCGCGAAGCTCGGCGGCCGCGGCGCGCGTGAAGGTGATCGCCACGATCTTGTCCAGCGTAGTCGTCCCCGTGGAGACCAGCGCTACAATGCGTTCAACCAGGCTCGTCGTCTTGCCCGTGCCTGCGCCCGCCTCGACGAACAGCGTCTCGTCGAGCGACTCCCTGATCCTGCGTCGGGCCTCTTCGTCCCGAGGAACGAACCTGATGGGTGCGGTCATTATTCAATGCCCCCGGATAGTCGCAGATAGGGCTGCAGGCGTGGGTCCTGCCTCTTGCGGCCCCAGACATAGTCCCTGCGGGAGAGACAGAGCGAATCGAAATCGCAGTGCGCGCAGTTTACGAATCCGTTGTTGCCGCGATCACCGGGGTTGGCGGGAAACAGACCCGCGCGATGCCCGGCCGTGATGGTGGAGACGGCCGCCTTGAAGGCCTCTTGCGTATCCTCGAAGCTACTCAGATCTTCGGGTATGCGGGTGACTTTTTCGGCGCCGGACGTGAACCAGTATGCGGCCTTCACGTCGTTGTCCGAGCCGAGCGCCCGCAGAGCCGCGATCGAGTAGATGGGCAGCTGCAGCCTTTTGCCGCCGTCCACCGGGTCTTTCTTGATGCCTTTATAGCTGTCGCTCCCGCCCGTCTTGTAATCGAGTACGATCACGTGCCTGCCGGTGGCGTCGACGTCGACCCGGTCTATGATGCCTCTGAATTTCAGGACCTCTCCGCCGTCGAGCTCCAGAGTGGCCTCACCCCAGGAGTCGCCCGACATACCAAAGCGGGCCTCGACCATCTTCGTGGTGACGCCCAGCTCGGCGCGGTACCTGGAGTCCTCCTCCAGAAAGTCGCGGAGGTCCGAGAGTATATTCGCCTTCTCTATCTGCCAGAGGAGCGCCTTGCCGGTGACGCCCCGCTGCTCGGCATCTCGAAATGCCTCTTCGGCCACGCGGCGGAGGTCATCGACATGCTGTTCATCCCAGGCCTCGTTTGGACGTGGCAGGCTCCCGGAATCGATGTGGCTTCGTAGGAACCTCTCGAGTATTCCGTGGACCAGCGACCCTTTTTCCAACGGGCTGATTGTGTGAGTGTCCTCCGGATCTTCGCTTTCACT
>JADFQF010000170.1 GCA_022561955.1 Chloroflexota bacterium
ACACTCGCATGAATCTGACCTCGATCACCGCCTGGGAAGACGTTCAAACAAAACACTTCCTGGACTCGCTGTCGGTGGTGCGGGCGACCGGCAAGAGGTTCCTGGAGACCGCGAAGCTCATTGACATCGGAAGCGGCGGCGGCTTCCCAGGAGTGCCGCTGAAGATAGCCTTCCCCGAGTCGGCGGCGACCCTCGTCGAGTCGACGGGCAAGAAGGCGGCGTTCCTATCCCACCTGGTGGAGGCCCTGGGCCTCGAAGACGTTAATGTTCTCGGAGACAGGGCGGAGACGCTGGGCAAAAACAATGAGCTGAGAGAGGCCTTCGACCTGGTATTGTGCAGAGCCGTGGCCAAGCTCCCCACCGTGCTCGAACTGACACTGCCCTATTGTCGGATTGGCGGCCTCGTCGTCGTTCACAAAGGCTCGGACGCCGAGCAGGAGTTGGCCGCGTCTCGAGCAGCCCTAAAAAAGCTCGGAGGAACTTTCAAGGAGATCCGCCGGGTGGATCTATCTGGGCTGAGCGATGACAGGTACCTGATAGTTTTTGAAAAGGTATCGGATTCCCCCGCGGAGTACCCCCGCCGACCTGGAATGCCGGCCAAGAGGCCGTTATCCTAGCCGTAGCTCAATGGCGATAAAGGGGACGATGCTGCAGGACCAGAACAAGCCCATTCCTCTTCGGCAACGTTTTTTCTCGCTCCCAACCCTGCTTTCCTTCGGAATCGGGATTTCGCTGATATTTTTCCTGGCCACGCGTTTCGAAATCGACTGGCGAGCGATGCTTTCCAACGTGCGGGGAATGAACCCCTGGATGTACGCGCTGGGTTTTGCGCTCTACTACGCCAGCTTCCTGTTTCGCGGACTGAGATGGAGGCTGCTCGCCCAAAACACAGGCTCCCTGTCTTCGCCTGGGACCAGGGTTCCATCCGTGCTGCAGTGTGCCAGGTTCATAATCATGGGCTGGTTCGTCAACTCCATAATGTGGCTCAGGCTGGGCGACGCCTACAGGGCGTACATATTCGCAGAGGAGTCGCGGGGGCGGTTCTCCTGGAGCCTTGGCACCGTGCTCGCGGAGCGTATCATAGACACCGCGACCGTCTTCGCCATCCTCATCATCAGCGGCATCGTTCTGGCTACCACGGCGACACAAGACTCCCCGGCATCGAGCTACGTGCTTCTGGGAGCATCCGTGCTGGCGGCATTGCTGCTATTCGTCATAGTCGTGATGAAATTCTTCGGCGCGCGAATCGCCCGTCTGCTGCCCGATCGAATTGAATCCGCGTACGGCCAGTTTCATCAGGGGACCCTGGGCAGCTTCAAACAGATTCCCTTCGTTTTTGGGCTCGGCCTCGTGGGATGGGGCCTGGAAATCGCCAGGCTGTATTTCGTCATTCAAGCCCTGGGACTGGACATCCCGTTGGCGCTTGTTCCCATCGTGGCGCTCGGCCACGCGTTGTTGAGCACGGTGCCCACACCCGGCGGCGTCGGCGCGGTCGAGCCGGGAATCACAGGCCTGCTGTTGCTGGCGCTGGAAAGACATGACGCGGCGTCGGTCGCACTGGTCGACAGGTCAATAACGTATGGAAGCGTGATCCTCATTGGCGGGCTGATTTTCCTGGTCAGGCGGTTTGCAGGACCAGGCAAGGTAAGCAAATCTGCTAAAGGGGGCGGCCAAACTGAGCAGGGAACTTTGGCGGGCTGAGTCCTCGTGACCCCTGCTTACGCAACATGATGTAGATTATTAGAAATTGAAATCATGTTTCATCCAACTTGACATGAAATTCTCAAGGGCGTAAACTCCGGCCCATAGCACGTTAGAGTACCATCTGCTGGAGGCGAACTGTTATGCTGAAGGAAAATCCGCGGAAACAGGTGCATCATGTCGTCACGAGGCCGGGCAGGCGACACGGAGATCCAGATGTTGAAATCCCTGTAGCAGAGGATTTAACGACCACTCCTGGCATCCCTCAGAAGAGTGAGGATGTCTCTTTTTACAGCCGGGTTTACCCGCTGGAATCCCAGAACATAGAGAAGGCCGCCGACCGCGAATGGGTCTGGACCGTTTACACGGAAGAGATCAAGAAGTATCGCCTGCGGCATGACGAGCTAAACGAGCCCCTGGTCAATTATGCGCACGAGACCGGGAACATCGAGCCAATTGGCACTCCAACACAGGGCGTTGACCATACGGATGCGATTCGCCTGAAGGCCCGCGAGTTGGGCTTCGGCGAGGCCGGCTTTACAAAGTTCGACCACAAGTATGCGTACACCAGCAAGAAGAGCTGGGTAAAGTACGAGCATGCCATCTGTCTCGCCCTCGAGCAAGACTACGCCAAGACCCAGTCCCTACCTAGCCTCGACGCCGAGACGACTCACTTCGGCACATACGAGGTAGAGGGCGCACTGGCCCTGGACCTTGCCGACTACATCCGTACATTGGGTTACCACGCGCAGGTCCATAGCCCCAACGACAACAGCGGGGTCTACATCCCCATGTTCGTCGCGGCAGGCCTCGGACAGTTGGGCGCGAATGGTCAGCTGCTCTCTCCCCACTTTGGCTCCAGGGCGCGGCTAGCCATCATCACGACGGACGCCCCCATTACCTATGACGAGCCCATCGACTACGGCCTCCACCAGTTCTGCCAGGAGTGCCAGGTCTGCGTTAACCGCTGCCCGGGCAGGGCGCTGGTCAAGGAGAAGGTCTGGTGGCGCGGCGCCGAGAAGAACAAGCTGATCTACGATCGCTGCCGGCCGGTCATGGCACGCTACGAAGGCTGTGCAGTGTGCATGAAGGTCTGTCCGATACAGCGATACGGCGCCACTCCCGTCATGAAGCACTACGTCGAGACCGGCGAGATCCTCGGCAAGAACACCGACAACCTCGAAGGTTACGAGCTGAGCGACAAGGGCTATTTCGGACCGGGCACGCTGCCGCAGTTCAATCGCGAGTTCTTTGAGATTCCCCACGGACGAAAAGAGGACTGGCTGTTCGAGACCTTCAAGAAGAGTCTCGAGGACGGCATGCCGACCACGGAGGAGATCGTAGACTTCGCGGCAGAGCTCAAGAAGATTGTCGACGTGGGTGCCACTACGAGAGGCGACGAGTAACCCCTTAAGGCATCTGCCTTATCGTTTGCGGATTTCGCAAACAGAGATGCGAAAAAGAAACCGGGGTCAGTTGCTTGCTGGCTCCGGTTTTTGTCAGAGGCGGGAGTGAGATATGTTCAAGAAATCGGACCTCGATGCCCTTTATGATGAGCTTAACGAAGACTGGAAGGGCAAGCCCGAATATGAGCAACTGCTCAGGGATGCCCATCTAGGCATCGCGTACTCCGATTCGGGTCGCTCCTTGGATGATATTGACTCGCGAGTAGCCTCTCTCATTGAGAAGCATAGGCCCGCATCCTAGGACCTTTATAAAAAGGGAAGCCAAAACGTCAGGTCCGCATTTGCGGGCCTGATTTCGTTTCGGGGAGGGCGCTTTCGTATGGGCCCCTGTCTTGATATAATTCGGCCCGTGAGGCCGCGACACGCTCGCATCGGTCGAGCAGGCGCGCCCTTCTACGAACGAACGATAATTAACCGAACTACCAGGTAAGGAGAACCCAAAATGGCTACTGAGGCCAAGCCAAATCTCAAACGAAAGAGCGGAGTAGTCTCGGACGGCCCCTCCAGGGCGCCCGCCCGCTCGATGCTGCGTGCCGTCGGACTGGACGACGACGATATGGACAAGCCCTTCGTCGCCATCGCAAACCTCGCCAGCGACGTCACTCCGTGCAACATGCACCTGGACCGACTCGCCCAAAAGGTGAAGCAGGGCGTTCGGGAGGCCAAGAGCGTTCCCTTCTTGTTCGGCACGATCACCATCAGCGACGGCATCTCCATGGGGACCGAGGGCATGAAGGCCTCGCTGGTGAGCAGGGAGGTCATCGCGGACTCCATCGAGACCGTTACGTTCGGCGAGAGCATGGACGCCCTCATCGTCGTGGCCGCCTGCGACAAGAACATGCCCGGCGCAATGATGGCCATGGCGAGGCTCGACGTGCCCTCGCTTTTCGTCTACGGCGGCGCAATCCTGCCCGGCAACTACTGCGGCAAAGACATCAACATTCAGGACATGTACGAGGCCTTCGGCTCATACTCGCAGGGCAGCTTGACCCTGGACGAGCTCATCGCAATGGAGAAGGTCGCCTGCCCGGGCGAGGGCGCCTGCGCCGGTATGTTCACGGCCAACACCATGTCCTCGGCCATCGAGGCCATGGGCATGTCCATACCCGGCGCCGCGTCAATCCCTGCGGTAGACCCTCGAATCGAGCAGGTGTCTCTGCAAGCAGGTCAGCTGCTCTACAATATGATCGAGCAGGACTTGAAGCCTCGGGACATCATGACCCGAGAGGCGTTCGAGAACGCGATAACCGTCGTGATGGCGATGGGAGGCTCGACAAACGCGGTGTTGCACCTGCTGGCCATCGCTCACGAGGCCAAGGTGCCGCTGAACATCGACGACTTCGATGAGATCAGCAGACGCACTCCATACATTACCGACCTTCGCCCGGCGGGGCAGTTCGTCATGTCCGACGTAGACAAGGCCGGAGGCGTGCCCGTCATCATGAAGGAGCTGCTCAAGGCCGGACTGCTCCACGGCGACGCCGTAACCATCACGGGCAAGACCATCGCCGAAAACCTCCAGGAGTTCGGCGGAGAGCCCGACGGCCGGGTCATCCATCCCGTCGCCAAGCCACGAAGCCCGACGGGAGGCCTAATCATCCTGAAAGGCAATCTCGCCCCGGATGGCGCAGTCATCAAGATATCCGGCTCCAAGCTGCTCAAGCATGAGGGCCCCGCAAGGGTCTTCGACGGCGAAAGAGCGGCCTTCGAGGCAGTGACCAGCGGCGGGATAAAGAGCGGAGACGCAATCATAATTCGC
>JADFQF010000171.1 GCA_022561955.1 Chloroflexota bacterium
ACGCGGTGGCCCACTTCGAGGACTCTCTGGGATTCTGCCGGAAAGCGGCCGCCCGGCCGGAGCTAGCTTGGACCTGCTACGACTACGCCAACATGCTCTTGGAGCGTGCTTCGACAGGCTCAGCACAAGAGGATGATTCAGACAAAGCCACCTCCATGCTGGAGGAGGCTCTTGCGATTTCGACTGAGCTAGGCATGCGGCCTCTGAAGGAGCGCGTTGTCGCGCTGAAAGAGCGGGCCGAGTCCCAGCCAACGAAAGCCCAGACCTATCCCAACGGCTTGACCGAGCGAGAGGTGGAGGTGTTGCGACTCGTCGCCGCCGGCAAGACGAATCGTGAAATCGCGAGCGAGCTTGTCCTGAGCGTTCGGACAGTCGAGCGCCACATCTCTAACATCTACGCCAAGACCAGTTCGGGTGGCAGGGCAGAGGCCACCGCCTTCGCCTTCACACACGGGCTGATGCCCTTCAGCTAGCGCTGGGTATTCCCCGCCACGGACGCCTCACTTTCATATTCATAAGCCCCGTATTGCTGATCCCAAACTACGTGTGAATTTCTTCTTTGATTGGGTATTTTCGCGGATGGCATCGGTCGGACCTCGACGTAGGCTCTGTGTCGTCGGGCGATTCGTCGGATTCGCCTCAAACGAACCCGGCGGACTCCCGACAAAATACGGGGAGATCTTTAAGGAGGTCATCGTGGGCATATATCGACATAAGCGGTTCAAGGCAGCTATCGGAGTGGCAATGGTCGCTCTCGCAGTGGTGGTCGCGGTGGTGATCGCCGGAGATTCGAAGGTGGTTGCCAAGGGGTCCGGAGGATACGACCAGGTGTCCTCAGCCGAGGATATCAAACAGGCCAGAGGGATAGTTGACGCCTTCGTCACAACCGAGACCAGCGCGAACGCCATAGTAAACGGCGAGTGGATACTTAGTTGCGACGGCCCATGCGCGGAAGCAAAGCTCTTCAACATCGACTTCGATATGTCGTTTGCAATGAGGAATCCGGACGGGTCAGGTAGGCACGCTCATCAGATGTCTGATTTCTCAGCCACGAGCGTGATGCTAAATCCAGCTGATGATAGCCTCGAAATCGTAGGGGTAATCACAGGCTCCAGACATATTGGAACCAACGGCATCACTATAAGGTTGGTGGATGTAGGCCCTGGCGGCAATGCGAAGTTCTACTTCCAGTTGACCGAGCCCACGTCCATCGTGTCGGAAGTGGGCGGCTCCATTGTTGAGTCAAGGTAGGGAAGCCGAAACCCGAGATGAAACTACAAGGCTGGCCCATCAGAGGCTCGTGGCTAATCAGATGAGGCTGAGGCTTCCTCAAGTAAATTGATCCGGTTCGGCGATTAACCTTTTAGCTTGACGCGGATGGGGGTCCCCAATTAGGCGGCCCCTTTCTGCGTCGAAATCCTTTCCGGTGCAATTAGGTTGAGTGACGAACGGGTTCATCACCGACGAGTAAGGAAGGCCCAACCACCTCTGCGACGGGTGCGATAGCGTACTTATTCAGCGGCCTGGGCGGCTACACTACTCCTTCGTCCTGCAGCGTCTTTAGCTTCTGAGAGGACATGCCCAGCTCCTTCACGTAGACGTCCTCGTTGTCCTCGCCCAGAAGCGGCGGCCTTCGCCTGATGGCCCACGGCGTGGCTGCGAACCTGTACGGCGCGCCGGGGTAGATGAACGCATCGCCCAGCTCCGGGTGTTCCACCGTCACCTGCATGCCGCGCTCACGAAAGTGCGGGTCCTCCAGCGCCTCTTCCGGCGAGTAGATTATGCCCCACTGAAAGCCCAGGTCCTGCGCTCGGCGGAACAGCTCGTAGGCATCAAAACGAAGGCACAGGGCTTGCACGGCCTCCATGACGTCGTGAATCTGCCTGATGGCCGTGGGGTCTCCCTTGGCCAGGGCCTGCCGGCTGGGTGGGCTCATGTACTCGGACAGGTCGCCCACCAGGCCCTCCTCCTCCAGCCACGCCAGCAGGTGGAACCACTGGTCCTCGGTCCTTGCAGGGAAGCCGATATTCAGGTAGCGGCCGTCGCGACACACCATCTGTGCGTTGGGGGTAGGGTTCACCGCCGCATGCCTTCCCGTCTGACGCTGCACCGTATCTCCCGCCACCAGCCAGTTGTAGGCGGAGCCCTCGGTCGTGACGTTCTGTGCGGCGTGCATATTGACGTCGATGAACTGGCCGACGCCCGTGAACTGCCGGTGGACCAGCGCCGTCATTATGCCCGCGGCCGCGAAGTGGCACGTCGTGTGGTAGGCCTGATTACCGCCTCCCCTGATGGGCGGAAGGGAGTGGTCGTCATAGCCGCAGCTCCAGACCGGCCCGCCGAACGCCAGAGCAGTAAGGTCCGTGGCGGCATGATGGCTGTAGGGCATATCCTGGCCGAAGGGGGATATGGCGGCCATGATGATGCTGGGACGGGTCTGCCTGATCGCCTGGTATCCGACGCCGAGGCCGTCCAGTAGACCCGGCGGGAAGCTATCGACGATTACGTCGGCGCTGGTCGCCAGCTCTCGGAACAGACGCCTTCCCTGGTCCGTATGCACGTCCAACGTGACGCTCTTCTTGTTGGTGTTGTAGTGCCAGAAGTAGAGGCTTCTGTCCTTGTCCGGCTCATCCTTGAAGAACGGTGGGTAACGACGGGTCTCGTCGCCCGTGGGAGGCTCGACCTTGATGACGTCGGCGCCCATGTCGGCCAGCAGCTTTCCGCACCAGGCGCCCAGCTCGCCGCCGAGCTCCAGGACGCGGACATCGTCCAGCACGCCCGCCATCTATATTACGCCCATATCGTGAAGCTCACCGAGCCTGGCGTCGTCCATGTCCAGCAGCTCCTTGTAGACGAAGTCGTTGTCGTGACCTAGGAGGGGACCGCCGTGCCGGACGACCGCAGGCGTCTCCGAGAATCTCATCGGTATGCCCTCCACCCGGACGGACCCCATCTCATCGTGATCGACCTCGGGGAACGTGTCCCAGGCCAGCGTGTTGGCGTCATGGTCCATGCGGTCTTGCGGATGCTGCACGACGGCCGCGGGCACGCCCTTGGCCTGGAGGGCATCCATGACGTCCGCGGCCTTCCTTTTGCTGGTCCACGACTCGACGACGCGGTCCAGCTCATCCTGGTTAATCTGCCGGTTCTCGACGTCTCGATAGCGTGCGTCGTGGGCCAGCTCAGGGATTTGGAGAACGTCGCAGACGGCGTGCCAGTCATCGTCGTGGCGCGCGGCTATGGCCACCCACTGGTCGTCGCCCTCGCATGCGTATATGCCGTGCGGCGCCATAGGCGGAAGGCTGCTGCGGTTACTGTAGGGTTGGCTGTCTCGACGCAGCGGTCTGCCGTTGACCGTGTAATCCAGGAGCACCGGCCCGTTCAGGGTTAGAGCGGCGTCGGAACAGGAGAGGTCCACGTACTGGCCTTCTCCCGTCTTGTTGCGGTGATAAATCGCCATGAGGATCGCGATAGCCATGAAGTAGCCGCCGGTATGGTCCATGTGAGAAAAGCCCCAGCCCGCCGGCGGCATGTCGGGCAGGCCCGACTGAAAGGTCAGCCCGGACACCGCCTGCACTATCGGCCCCCAGGTCTTGAAATGGCTGTAGGGGCCCTGGTGTCCGAAGCCGCAGTTGGACACGTATATGATGTCCGGCTTTATCTTCACCAGCTCCTCATAGGGAAATCCCCAGCGCTCCATGACGCCGGCGCTGAAGTTTTCCGCGACGACGTCGCTGATGGAGATGAGCTCCCGCAGAATCTCCTTACCCTCGGAGCTCTTGGCGTTCAATGTAATGCCAAGCTTTTCGATGTTGTGATTGTTGAACATGCCCCCGAGATTGGTGCCGCGACGCTCGTCCTTGTAGGGGCCGGCGCCGCGAAAGATGTCCCAGCCGCCCTGGGTGAGCCTGTCTTCGATTCGGATGACCTGCGCGCCGAACGCGGCCATGAACCTGGTGGCGCCAGCGCCCGCGAGCTGGCCGGAAAAATCGCAAACACGTATGGGAGAGAGGGCGCCGTCTGTATTTTCAGTCGACATGAGGCATTAGGCAGACTCCACGGAGGTCTGTTTTCACATGAAATGAGAGGCCACTACCAAGCGGTAGTGGCCGCATCTTCACCTTTATTGACTGGGCTGTCAACTGTCTCTTCTTCTCGTACGGAACGCAGTCCCTCCATTCGTTAAATAGATAGAGGTCGCCGGACTTCTTAATGGCCCGTCAGCTATATGTCGTATTGAACAAGAGGGTTAGCGTGGAATCGATCGAAAGGTCAGCCCCGTTTCGCTCACAGGTAGAGGTACGGCCCGACCTCTTTCAACTTCTGCCGCCTGACCTTGTAGTCGGGCATCACCCTTTCGACCTCGCCCCAGAACTTGCGGGAGTGATCGTGCACGCTCAGATGCGCGAGCTCGTGAACTACGACGTAGTCAACCAGCGCGGGCTCAGCCATGATTATGCGCCAGTTGAAGCGAATCGTGTCGTCGGAAGCACAGCTCCCCCATCGCCGGCTCTGGTCGCGTATCAGGATGTTCGAAGGCGAGCGGCCCAGTTTGCCCTGCCAGCTCTCTACGACCTGGGGCAACACATGCTCGGCGCGACTCTTGTACCAGCCGGTAAGCTCCGACGTGATTCTCGACAGCCTCTCCGCCCCGCTCAGCTCTGCCGGCACACAGAGCCGTAATCCCCGGCCGTCAAACTTCACGCCGACATTCTTGGACTCGACGGGCTCGACAGACAACGTGACCTCACGGCCCAGGTAGAGCAAGGATTCCCCGTTTTCGAACCGGCGAGGCCGGGGATCGAGGACCTCACTAGTGGCCTTGCGCACTATCCAGGCCGCGCGCCTACGCATCACGGCCTCGATCTCCTCGCTCGATGTCCGCGACGGCACCGCCATCAGGACACCCTCTTGC
>JADFQF010000172.1 GCA_022561955.1 Chloroflexota bacterium
CGGCGAAGAGGGCAGGGCGTTGGGTTTCCGAGCCGGGTGACGATGTTAACCAGCAGCTCCGCGGAAATGGCGTGCTCAAGTCGATGGGCCTCGATATGAGCCCGGTGAAGCTCGACCCCTAGGAGGTCACCAACATGCGCTCGGCCAGCCTGTGGCGGCGCACCATGTCCTCGGCGAGAAGGAATCCACGGTCGGTCAGCCGCAAGGTCTTGGCGGGACCCGTTTCCACTAGACCCTCTTTTCGCATACGACGCAGCATTCCGCCAACGGAAGGCAGCGATGTCCCAATCCCTTCCTCGGCCGGCAGTCGCCTCAGATGCTCCGCCAGACGACTCAAGGTGACAACGGCACCCTCTTCACCAAGGTTGTGGAAAGATAGGAGGTAGTTCTCAACGGTGGGCGACAGGTGCTCGCCCTGCCCGGCGTCCTGCTGTTTTCTTCATCCGGTTGTTCTTGGCATCTAAACTCTTACACCTTCGTCCTCGAAGTTAGTACATAGTCATTATAGATGGGTTGACGCAGTAATTTAATATGGATATACTTACAACGTAGATATCGCTATACTAACTCCACCAGTTAGGTAGTCACTATCAGTAGCCTAACAGTCTGCTTGGTAACATTGCGCCATTGGGGACCCAGATTGTCGTGAGAGGTTCAAATTTTATGCGTAGGAGAGCTCTTTTCCTTATACTTGTTGTCGTTGGCCTAGCGGCGGCCTGCGGAGGAAACGAGCAAGCGCTAACCGTATACTCGGGGCGCTCGGAGTCCCTGGTAGGCCCCGTCATAGAGCAATTCGAAGTGGCCACCGGCATTAACGTGTCCGTCAAGTATGGCGGCACTCCGGAGATCGCAGCGACGCTGCTGGAGGAGGGTGATAATAGCCCGGCGGACGTCTTCTTCGCCCAAGACCCAGGAGGGCTGGCCGCTGTCGCGGCTATGCTGGCTCCGCTGCCCGATGAGATCGTAGGCCTCGTCCCCGACTGGGCCCGCTCACCACAGCAAAAGTGGGTGGGTATCTCGGGCCGCGCCAGGACGGTGGTTTACAATCGAGACAGCCTCTCAGAGGACGAGCTCCCGCCTTCGATATTCGACTTCACCGACCCTAAGTGGAAGGGCCGCATCGGTTGGGCGCCCACTAACGCGTCGTTCCAGACGATGGTCACCGGCATGCGAAAAATATGGGGCGAGGAAAAGACGCGAGATTGGCTGCAGGGGATTCAAGAGAACGACCCCGTGGTTTACCCCAAGAACACGCCGATAGTTGCCGCCACCGCAGCCGGGGAGATAGAGGTGGGGTTCGTCAACCACTACTACCTCTACCGCTTTATACAGGAGAATGGCGAAAGCTTCGGCGCCCGCAATCACTACCTGGCGGCCGGAGATCCCGGCAGCCTAGTCATGGTCGCCGGCGCGGGCATACTGGAGACGGCCAGCAATCGCGAGAATGCAGAGAAGTTCTTGCGCTTTATGCTCTCGACGGTCGCACAACAGTATTTCGCTGGACAGACCTACGAATACCCGCTGGTGGAGGGAGTCAAGACGAATCGGCTGCTGGTGCCCTTAAGCGAGATCAACAAAACCGACATCGACGTAGCGGATCTCGCCGATATAGTGGGCACGCAGGCCCTTCTGAGGTCGGTAGGGATAGTTCCATAAGGAACCTTTATCAGGGACCAGCCAGACAATGACCACTAACAGCGAAAGGGCGGGCTTGCTGCCTGGATGGCGGCGCGTCCGCCCTCCCGCGCCACCGGTCGCGATGTGGCTCCCAGCGTTGCTCATAGGGCTGGCAATGATGCTGCCGCTCGCCTACCTCATCTTGCGGAGCGTCGGCGCCAGCGCTGAGGCCTGGGAGCTGCTCCTTCGCCCGCGGACGGCACAGATACTTGGCCGCTCCGTGCTGTTGGTAGCTACCGTAACGGCGGTCTCGGTTGGCCTGGCCGCCACCATAGCATGGCTTACCGTGAGGACGGACCTGCCGCTCCGTCGTTTTTGGACCGTGGCGACGCTGCTGCCTCTGGTCATCCCGAGTTACGTTGGGGCCTTTCTGGCCGTATCAGCCCTTGGGCCGAGAGGACTTCTGCAACAGCTCCTGTCGGCTCCCTTTGGGATCGACCGGCTGCCCGATATCTACGGGCTGCCGGGAGCGACGATTACCCTCGCACTCTTGAGCTACCCTTACGTGGTTCTCACCATGCGAGCCTCCCTCAAGAGTCTGGACCCGGCCCAGGAGGAGTCAGCTCGGAGCCTTGGCCATGGCCCCGTCAGCACGCTAATGCGAGTCACCCTGCCTCGGCTTCGTCCGGCGATCGCGTCCGGGGGGCTCCTGGTAGGCTTGTACACCCTCAGCGACTTCGGCGCCGTTTCGCTCATGCGATACGAGACTTTTACCTGGGCTATCTACCAGCAGTACCAGTCGGCCTTCGACCGCTCTATCGCCGCGGTGCTCTCGCTGGTGCTGATTGGCGTGGCCGTGGCGTTGCTGGTGATGGAATCTTACACCCGAGGCCGGGGGCGGTACCACCGAACGGGCGCGGGTACTGCCCCGGCGCCTCGGATTGTGCGCCTGGGAGCCTGGAAGTGGCCGGCGTTGGGGTTCTGTGGTAGCGTCGTCACCTTCGCGCTGGTCCTCCCCATGGCAGTGCTGATATATTGGCTTGTGCGCGGAATCTCATCCGGCGAGCCTCTGCTATTGCTCTGGAGTGCCATGCTCAACTCGGTCTACGTGTCGGTCCTGGCTGCGATAGCCGCAGGGGTGTGCGCGGTGCCTGTAGCGGCGCTGCTGGTACGATACCCCAGCATTTTTAGCCGGGTCGTGGAGCGCGCCAGCTTCGTGGGCTACGCGCTGCCGGGGATAGTGGTCGCCTTGGCACTGGTGTTCTTCGGAGCCAGGTACGCGTCGCCTCTGTACCAGACGATCTGGCTGCTGGTGTTCGCCTATGTTGTGCTGTTCTTCCCAGCCGCCCTGGGCGCGGCGCGGTCCTCGCTGCTCCAGGTCAGCCCCAAACTCGAGGAGGCGGCCCGTGGCCTCGGACGAACCCCGCTCCAGGTCATGCTTACCATCACGTTTCCTCTGATTCGCTCGAGCGTTCTTATGGGAGCTGCCCTGGTCTTTCTCATCACCATGAAGGAGCTGCCCGCGACTCTGATCTTAGGCCCGTTGGGCTTCAAGACCCTGGCCACCGCCGTCTGGTCGGCTTCGTCGGAAGCCTTCTTCGCGCGGGCCGCGGCCCCAGCGCTCGCCTTGATCCTGATGTCCGTGATCCCCATGGCTTACCTCGTAATGCGGGAACCTCGCCTCAAAATTGGAGGGGCCCAAGAGGGGGTGCGACCTTGAATGGTCCAGTCGTCCGATGCGAGAGCGTGACGAAGCGCTTCGGCGATGTCGTGGCGGTAGACAACGCCAGCTTCGCCTTGGAGCCGGGGGAGATCCTGTCGATTCTAGGGCCAAGCGGGTGTGGAAAGACCACCCTGCTTCGCCTCATCGCCGGCTTCGAGAACCCGGACGCCGGCGAGGTCAGCGTGCAAGGCCGAGTTGTGTTCGGAGCAATGGTGAATGTGCCGCCGGACCAACGGAACGTGGGGTTGGTCTTTCAGGAGTACGCGCTGTTCCCCCACATGACCGTTGCTCAAAACGTGTCCTTCGGACTGAGACACCTCGAGGCACGTGACCGAAAGCGCCGTTTGGCGGAGGTGCTGCAGCTGGTCCGGCTCACGGGCCTAGAGGACCGCTATCCCCACGAGCTGTCGGGAGTAGAGCAGCAGCGCGTTGCGCTCGCACGGACCCTCGCGCCTCGACCGGTCACTCTGCTGTTGGATGAGCCCTTTAGCAACCTCGACGCTGAGATGCGTTCGGAGATGCGTCGGGAAGTGGAACACATCCTCCGGAAGGATAACGTTGCCACGGTGTTCGTGACCCATGACAGGGAGGAGGCCTTCGCCATGGCCGACCGCATAGGCGTCATGAAGAACGGCCATCTGGACCAGGTGGACACGCCCGATGTCATCTACCACTCTCCCGCGACAATCTTTGTGGCCCAGCTGGCTGGGACGTGCGACTTCCTGAGTGGCCGCCTATACGAAGGATACGCAACCACCGACCTAGGGGCTCTGCCATCGGTAAGCAACAACGGACCCATGCCGGATGGCTCCAAGGTGCAGTTGCTAGTGCGTCCCGACGACTTTCAAGTCCTACCAGATCCGGAGGGTACGTCCGTCGTCGCGTCACGAGAGTTCAGAGGAGACGAGACGATACTATTTGTCAGAATGGCTTCGGGGGACACACTGAGATGCCGGCAGCGCTCGGACTCGACGCTGTCGACCGGTACCCGGGTCACTCTCGTTCCAGATAAGGCGACGCCGTTCGCAGCCTTCCGGCTGGTGGAGGACTGACGTTCTAGCAGTGGGGTCCCGATAGGCCGAAGACGACTCGTCTCCACCAAGAACACGGAACACCGTCAGCCTCATGCCCATGCGTTCGACGTTGATTGGGTTTATCGGGGTCTTCCTCGTGAATCAGCACCACATCCGAACCTGCCTTGGTTGCCGTCACCAGGAAGACGGGCCCGAACGCGGGCTTTGGCTTGATGGCGACGACCCTCTTTTCATACTTGGCATCGATGTAGACGCCATCCAGCATTGTTAGAAGCAGCTTTCTGCGCTCATGTAGATTGGCCTCTTCCCATAGCTCAGGCAGCCTCTCGATAAGCTTACCCGCCTCTTCAGCAGCGACGGCCCGTGGAAATACCAGGGATTCCAACTCAAGCTCCAGCTGCCTCTCCCGACGCCTGCGGTCGACTCCGTCCACAAATGCTGTTCCCAGCCTTCGGAGCTTGTCCTGCTCCTTTGCATCGTCATTTTAGGAGCGGGACTCTATCTTAGCCACCAGTCCAATGTTCGGAGGCCACCTCATC
>JADFQF010000173.1 GCA_022561955.1 Chloroflexota bacterium
GTTGTAGTCTTCACCGAAGTCTCTGACCGCGACGGGCAGGCCCCGTTCGATTCTAATGAGGTCCACCGTCTGCGTGCCGACGGGCAGGGCGCCGGCCTCGACCAGCGAGCTCCAGACCGTTGGGGCGTCAGCCAACGCCACGACGATATCGTAGCCGAGCACGCCCGCGAAGTCCGAGCGCATGACGAGGGCATCGACGCCCTCGATGTGGGCACTGGTCGATGCGTGGAGGGAGAGCCTACGCGCCGAATCGGGAAGGGCGTCCGCCGCCTTGTCTCCGATAAGCGATAACATCGCCGTCTCTTCCGTGGCATCCCGCGAGGTCACGTCCTCCATGATCGTGTAGAAATCGATCCATTCGAGGACCCTGGTGCGCGTAGTGGGCCCCGTGAGCACGAGCAGCCCGTCCTCCCGCCTGTTTACGAAGAGCAGGTCGATGACTCGGCCCTTGTTGGTGGTCAGGACGGTGCCCATTGTGCCGTTCTGCTCCAGGTCCGCCAGATTATTGGTGGACAGACGGTCCAACAGGTCTATAGCGTCGCCGCCGGTTATCTCCAGGCGTCCTAAATAGGAGCGGTCCACGATGCCAACGCCCAGCGTCGCCGCCGCGTACTCATCTTCCGGTGTCGAGTAGGACGCAGACACGCGCCAGCCGAACTCTTCCTTCAGGACGGCGCCTGCCTTGCGTTGCAGGTCGAGTACAGGGCTTTCCAACATAGCTTACCTCGGAAGTGCAGACGGCCGCTCACATTGAGCGGCCGTCGTTCAAAGATCGATTTAGGCGGCTGGTCGTATTCTATACGCTGAACGAAGTGCCGCAGCCGCACGTGGTCTTCGCGTTGGGGTTGTTGAAGACGAACCCCTTGCCGTTTAGGCCGCCGGAGTAATCCAGCGTGGTTCCCGCCAGGAAGACATACGACTTCTTGTCGACGTACAGCTCGACGCCGTGGCCCTCTATGACCTTGTCGTCCGGCAGGGGGTCGTCCGTGAGCTCCAGTATATACGTGAGGCCGGAACACCCGCCGCCCTTGACGCCGACGCGCAGGTGAGCGTCGGGCTTTCCTTCAGCCATCCTGAATTGCTCTACGTGTTCTGCAGCTGCCTCGCTGATACTAATCGATAGAGGCTTCGGCTGGACTTTAGGCATCCTGAATCTCCTTCGGGCTAATCAGTCGATCTGTAAAGGATATATAGACCTATTTTACAAAGAATGCGATTTTACGTCAATGGCGCCGAGCCGCCGGATTGGTGCTTACCTGTCAGCGGGTCTTCGACTTCAACCGCCGCTGTAAAGCTTGTTGCCCTTTCCCTCTTCGCAGGCGGCGTTGGTGCAGAACCAAAATATGGTCGGCATGGGAGGAACCCGCACGCCGTCAAACTCCCTGCGCATGGGGTTGCCACAGCTAGGGCAGGCGGCGGTGGGGGTATCTTGACGCTCTACGGGAGTGGTCATATTTCATTCCTCTGAAGTGATGCCGCGGACTGCGCTCTAAAGGCATTATACCGCTGAGGATGCCTGGGAGGCGACCCGGATGCTTCTAAGGTTCATCATAGGGGCCGCCTCGGTGGCGTGTGGTGCAATGTTCTCTGGAAACAGCTACACGTGAGCGCGGGTATCTCGCGCCGGACCGGGTGCATTGCGATTTGCCCGCTGTAGCCAAGGGGCCTGAGGGACTGCTAGGCCGCGACCTTCTTCTTTCGGCCTGGCTTTCCTCGGGTCTTCGTCCAGTCAATCTGTTTCTTGGGCTCCGGGATTATATCTACAGAGTAGCCACACTGCAGGCACTCCAGATATTCTCCGTACATGTCCCTGTTCCTGTTGATGTCTCCTCGACACCGGGGACATGCCTTGAAATCAACCATCGGACCTAGTTCCTACCTTTCCACTCTATGAGAATTGATAAAAATAGCGAGCAATTTGAGAAAATATTCACAAACAAATATTGTATCGAGACCAAAGATAGCAGACGGGATAACTCGTGTCAAGCTTTATATGCTATTTATAATAAAAAGTATTACGCTACTTGATAATGCCGGCCATCCGATTGTCGATCGAATCAAATCCTTGCCGCGGCGGGTCTTAAATCGTTACGTTGACTGGGAGAAAGGTCTTGCATATACTCGCCTCAGAGAGGTCTTTTATAGCTTTAAGGGCATAGAGTTATGGCGGAGCTTACCTACCGGTCGGGCGACGGCGTTCTGGGCGCGGTATTCGGCGTATTCATAAGACCTCAGACGTACCTAAACCTCGTGTACCTGTACCTGGCATTTCCCCTGGGAATCGCCTACTTCGTATTCATCGTGGTTGGGCTGTCCTTGGGCTTTGGCCTGATTATTACGGTCTTTGGAGCTCCACTTCTCGTCCTGACGGTAGTCGTATCGTCGTTGCTATCGTCCTTCGAACGGGAGCTGGCCAACAGGCTACTCAATGAAGAGATTCCACCGATCTTATGGGAAGATTTCTCGGGTCTCAAATTGCTGGGCAAGCTCAAGGCCCTGCTGTCGAGCCCGGTCACCTGGACCGGACTGCTGTTCCTGATCGTCAAATTCCCAATCGGCGTCGCATCGTTCATCCTGGCGACCCTTCTGCTGACTGGCTCCGCGGGCTTACTGGCTGCGCCGATATACTATCGGCTGTTCGACGTTAATTTCGGATTCTGGAGGGTCGACTCGCTGGGAGAGGCCATGATCCTGGTGCCCGTCGGAATCGTCATGGCGATAGTTACCCCGCACGTGTTGAATTTCGCGGCGTTCTTGTCGGGGCGGCTGGCGTATCTGATGCTGGGCGTAAACTGGTGGGGACCGGCGCGGGGAAACGCCGCCCACTAGCCGGCGATAGGAATGGCGGCCGCAATCCTGAGTCTCCACACCCCCTTTAAGGCGAGAACCGGGCTTCAGGAGCCTACTTAGCGGCGGTTCACGGCTCAGGGAGTAGAGACTCCGTCGTGCTCTTGGCCTTCGAAGCTGGAGCTATGGCGTAGTTGACTCGGCTTTTACTTCAACCACGATCGTCTCCGGGGGCAGAGGGCCCAGTCGCAGTGTTACCTCATATTCTCCGGCCTTGTCGTATTTATGAGTCTGCAAAAGATGCCGGTTAACCCGCACGTCCGGTGTCCACACGAAGCACGAAGGCATCATGGCAACTCCCATGCCGTCGCCGAACTCCCAGGTCGTGCTCGTGCAATATAGCTCCCTGCTGTTGTCCGCCCCGCCTACCAGCTCAGCAGTGAACCGCATGGTGAGAGGCTCGCCCTCGACGGGCACGGCCGCAAGTATGATCTCGAAGTCGTCTGCCGAACCAGAGGAGGACGTCTCTGTGGCACTTATCAGCAGGGACGCGGTGTACTCATCCCTTTGGATTTCGCCATCGGTCGTTCCGGGGTACGGGTCCAGTGCCACCAGTCGCATCTCGAAATCACCGATCGTGGCGGCGCCGGAGGACTCTGAACCGCCTTCGAGCCCGAGCTCGTGCCGCCCGAGGTCCTCGCCCTGGGAGGTGACACCGATGAGCACCCTGGCTCGCCCGGCCCAGATGCACAGCACGTCAGCCGGGCACCGGGAGTCTTCCAGCACCTCTGCAATATTCAATTCGAGCCCCAGATGGTCCAGGTAAAGGGTCGTGCCGTACCTCACATCGACCGTCTGTCCGGATCTAATGACATCTCCGATATCGGACCCGCCGGAGGAGACTTTCGCGCTTACTGTGAAGGTCTCCGTAGCGCCGTCGTTGACGACTACCTTATATGTGGCGCCTTCCTGCAGATCGCGGCCGAGAGAAATCCTGTGGGACTTGGTCCCGTAAATCGCCGTGCAGGCGACCAGCTGCCCCGGCGCAGGCTGCAGGTTTGTGATCTTGATGCTGATGAGGGTGCCGTCCCTTAATACGCCCGACTCGTGGAAGCTCGCGCAGCCGCTGGGAAGCCCCGAGTCAATCAGCGCAAAGTACTCGCCGTCTTGCTCATCGATCTTGAGGCTATCGATGGGAGCTAGGACCTCGACCGTCTCATAAGGAGGTATTCCTGGGCTGCTGGGAGGCGTCGGCGTCACGGGGCCACCCGAGGCCTCTCCGCCCTGCGCCGTGAAAGTCTCGACCACGTCGTTCACTCTCACCGTGTACTCTCTTCCGCCCTCGAAGTCGGTCCCCAGGGCGATGTTGCTGTCCACGGTCCGGTATTCCATAGTGCAGATGACGGTCTTGTCCGCTGGTTCGGTGTTGGTCACCTTCACGTCGATTTCGGCGTCGCTGCGGGTCACGACGTATTCATCGAACTGGACGCAGCCGTTTGGCAGCCCGGACTTGATCTGAAGGAAGTACTGGGGCGGAAACGACTCGGCTATTATGATTTCGACGCTCTCTATGGGCGCCGCCACGACGAGACTCGGCGCTGGCTGCGGCGCCGGGCTTGCGCAGCGGACGTTGGGTGCGATGGCCTGTATTGACATGGACCTGTCGTTAGCCAGGACCTCATAGACCTTGCAGGGCTCTATCTCGCCTTGAATGGCAATCCTGGTATCGACGGTCCTGTAAATCTCGGCGCACATTATGCTCTCATCGGAGGGGCGCACGTTATTCACATCCAGAATGAAGGCATCGCCCTGACGCGTGAGGGCGTGGTCGCTGAACTCGTAGCAGCTGTTGGGTAGGCCCGACTCCACGACGAGCACCGACTCGTTGCCGATTGAGATGGATACGCTTTCTATTGGAGCGGGCACGATTACCGTCTCGTCGAGCTTCGCCGAGGCCTCTCCGCCCTGCGCCGTGAAAGTCTCGACGACGTCGTTCACTCTCACCGTGTACTCTCTTCCGCCCTCGAAGTCGGTCCCCAGGGCGATGTTGCTGTCCACGGTCCGGTATTCCATAGTGCAGATGACGGTCTTGTCCGCTGGTGCGGTGTTGGTCA
>JADFQF010000174.1 GCA_022561955.1 Chloroflexota bacterium
GTAGGTCAAGGTAGACGGCTAAACAAGCGAGGCGAAGCGCTGGCTGTGCGACGGCGGATGTCTTTTTTACATAATCTTAACTACGTGGTAAATTTGTACGTCCAGGTGGGCGGCTAATGGCTACACGCAGCCGTGGATAGGCGCTGCGGTTATTGGGATTGGTTCGGACAGGTATGAAACCTATAGGAGGTCGTAGATATGCTCAAGCATAGGCGTATACAGCTCAGGTTGTTGACGGTCGCGTTGATCGTATCCGTCGTGGGCTTTGCGGGGCTGCTGGCGTTCACCTCGGAGACGTCCGGAGAGGGAGGGCTTGTCTCCCCGGTGGCGCCGTTGCCCGGCTCGCCGCCAATCGCAATCTCGGTGGACTCGGGCACCATCGGGTCCGGGGAATGCTTCGTCTCCATCCAGAAGGTGTTCGAGGGGCCGCTGCAGGTCGAACGGCCGGTGATCGAGGGCGAGACTCCGCCCACGCCGTTCCTCCTGCGCGAGGTCGAGATTATCAACATCATCTCGGCCTGCGCGGAGCAGGGAAACGATCCCGAGATAAACTCCTCGGTAGAGACGTTCATCGTGGAGTGCACCAGGGAAGAGGACCTCACGGGCTCCGTCTGCACGACTACCCGGTCTGAGTAACAGGCGACTCGGGAAGCGAAGCCGCGTTCGAATATGCGTGAGGACGGGCGAGCATCAGCTTCGGCTGGCCCGTGAATGCCGGTTGGGATAGACTTGGGGCGAATCGACGACATTTGCCAGGGGGTTAGCTCGTCATGAAAGTGCTGCTCGTCGCCACCAACCAGGCCGACCGCTACATGAACACGATGGCGGTGCGGCCGGTCCCCATAGGGCTCGCCTATATCGCGGCGGCGCTCACGGAGGCGGGCCACGAGATTAGCGTCGCCGACCTCATGTTCTCCGAGGACGGCCCGGCGGATGTCGTCAAGGCCGTCCGGGAATTCTCCCCCGAGCTCGTCGGCCTGTCCATCAGAAACCTGGACAACCAGAGCTATTTCGATCCCGTGTGGCATCTGCCCGGCGTCAAGGCGACGGTAGACGCCATCCGGTCCGTGACGGACGTAAGCATCGTGTGTGGCGGCCCGGCCTTCAGCATTCTGCCGTCCGAGTGCCTGTCGTACGTTGGAGCGGACCTTGGTATCGCCGGCGACGGCGCGGAAGCCTTCGCGACCCTGGCGGACCGCCTTGGCAAGGGTGAAGGCTACCTGGACATCCCCGGGCTCGTCCATCGGGATGGAGACGAAGTTAAGGTGACGGAGGGCCGGTTCTCCTCGGACTTTCGCCTGTCGCCGAGGCTCGATCTGCTGGACATGCGTCGTTACGATAGGGCCGGGTTCGGCGTCGGAGTCGTGACCAAGCTCGCGCAGGCCTACTATCCGACAGCGGCCGGTGACAGGTTCGACGGTAGCGACTGGAGAATCAGGCCGCCGGAAGAGGTCGTCGACGAGGTACGGAATCTCGGCACCGAGCACGGCATAAAGAAGGTCTTCTTCATCGATTCGGGCTTCAACATACCGCTGGACCACGCCAAGGAGCTTTGCCGGGCGATCATTGACGCGGGCCTGGGCATCAGGTGGAACAGCTACCTGCGCGTCGGCGATTGCGACGATGAGCTGCTGGGTCTGATGAAGGAGTCGGGATGCTCCCTGGCGCTGATAGCGGAGGGCGCTTCAACCAGTGAAGGATTCGAGCAGGCGCGCGCGCTGTCGGCCATGTGTGGGCGCGTGGGCCTGCCTCACACCCTGGCGATGACCTTCGGCGAGCCGGGCGATACAGAGGCCGGCGTGAAAAACAAGGTCCGCTTTCTCGAAGAGATCGACCCCGCCTTCGTTTCCCTGCGTGTGGGCAACAGGGTGCTGCCGGGAACAAAGGTCGCGCATCTGGCGATCGAAGAAGGCCTGATACAGTCGGAGTCCGATCTCATTAGACCGACTTTCTACGTTGAATCGGGTGTCAGGGACTGGATTGCCGACTACGTTCGAAAGATTTCGGAGACGCATCCGAGATGGCACCTGCTCTGATTTTGCCGTGTATATTAGGGAAGGTTATTGCCTGTTCGGGGCCTTAATATCAGAGGCGCGAGGCAGACCGATATGACTCGATAAAACCTTGACACCGCTCTCGGCACTGTGATACTTTTTTCGAGGTTGTTATTCAGTTCACAATCGGCTAGACGGCAATAAGGTGAGCGAGGGAAAGCTCTAGATGGACCCAGCACCCATCAGCCCTGCTTCTTGGAGCGAGATTGGGAAGATGTTGTCCACTCTGTGGATAGTGGTGGTTTTCATCGTTCTTTTCGCGGCCAATTGGATCCTCGGCCACAACTTCATCCCATCGTTTGTCGAGTCGGAGCACATCCCCAGAATTTTTCAGAAGGCCCGTATCCTATTCTATGGGGCTGCGGTCGCCAGCTTTGGAGTGGCCGTATTTTTCTTCCTACGAGTAGTTGAGTTCGGCGGCGTTTTGCTAGACTTTTGGCCGGATTTCTGGATATAGTCACGAGCCAGATTAAGAGCACGAAAAGGAAGTAACTACAAGAGTTGATTCCAGGCGACTTTCAGATCAAGAAACCCACGAAGAGCCAGATGTGGAAGCTGGGCGCCCTCGGCGTGTTGGGCCTCGGCGCGCTGGCTGGGGTAACCCTCGTTTTGATTTTCGTAATATCCGCCTGGTTCGGTAGGCCGGTCGTGTTCGGCTTCAATGAAGGGCCGGACCAGCCCATCGCATTCCCCCACCTCCGACACGTTACGGACCTGGGCATGGACTGCACCTTCTGCCATAGAAACGTGACTCAAGGCGCTGCGGCCACGATACCTTCGGCCGGCCTCTGTCTCACCTGCCACAAGACAGTCGGCGACGGGCTCGCCGAGATCGTAAAGCTTCGGGAATACGGTGAGAGCGGCCGTCCCATCGACTGGGTGAGAGTGCACAGAGTTCCCGACCACGTACGTTTCGTGCACGAGGCCCACATTAGATTCTTCACCCAGGCGCAAGGCGTCGAGGCGCAGGCCGTCTGTTCGACCTGTCACGGAGACGTCACCGCGACTGACAAGGTGCGCCAAGTTCGATCTCTCAAGATGGGCGATTGCGTGGACTGCCATAGAGATAACGGCGCTCCCACCGATTGCACAACATGTCACTTCTAGGGGCTGAGTAGAAAATGGGTCTGACCAGGCGAAAATTCATGGCCACGGTGGGCGGCTCCGCCGTTGGAGCCGTCCTATTCCAGGCCTGCGGCATCCCGGAAGAGGAGCTCTTCGTTCAGGCCCCCATCGAGATGCCCGAGGACCTCGTCACCGGGATCGACAACTGGTATGCCACTATCTGCCGCCAGTGCACCGCCTCCGACGGGATCGTCGTTCGCATAATGGAGGGGCGCGCCAAGAAGATCGAAGGCAACGTCGACTATCCCACCAACCGGGGAAAGCACAGCGCGAGGTGCGAGGCCGGACTCCAGTCCCTCTATCATCCGGACCGCATAAGCGCCCCGATGCTGAGGGTGGGGGAGAGAGGCTCCGACAGCTTCCGAGAGATCAGCTGGACCGATGCCATGGGTCGTTTGACCCAGCAGCTGAAAATTCAACAGGAAGCCGGTAATCAGGCCGGCGTGGTCATGGCTACCGACCCCGTGGGCTCGCACCTCGGCCTCGTAGTCGAGCGGTTCATGTCCAGATACGGCGGCCGTCACATAGCGTATGAGCCTTTGGAGCGCACGAATCTGCATGCGGCCATCAAGCAGGTCTTCGGGCAAAACGTGTTGCCGGACTTCGACATCGACAACGCTTCGACCGTCCTCTCCTTCGGCGCGGACTTCTTGAATACGTGGGTCTCGCCGGTGCGCTACGGCAGAGGCTACGGCAATTTCAGGCAGGGCGACCGAGAGCGCGGGACGCTGATTCATGTGGACTCTCGCTTCTCCATGACGGGCGCCAACGCCGACGAATGGGTGTACGTGAAGCCCGGTATGGAGGGCATCCTGGCCCTGAGCATCGCCCAGGTGATCATCTCGGAGGGCCTTGGCGACAGCGCGGCCGCTAGTGCGCTGACGGGCAACGGGTCCTTCGACATCGACGCCTTCGCTCCGGCGAGGGTGGCCGACAGGATCGGAGTATCCGCGGAGAAGATTTCGGACGTGGCTCGCCAGTTCGCGGAGAACAGGCCGGCGCTTGCGATGGGCGGCGGAAACGCCGGGGCCCATACGAACGGCCTGTTCAATCTCATTGCAATATATTCGCTCAACTACCTCGTAGGCAGCGTCAACCAGCCGGGTGGCATCGTCTTCAACCCGGAGCCGGCGATAAAGGACGTCCCCGTCGCTCCTAAGACCAACTCCTTCGCGGAGTGGAACGCTTTGACGCAGTCCATGAAGCAGGGTCGGGTGCAGATATTGATGCTCAGGGGAGCCGACCCGTGGCACGGCTTGCCGGACGGCGCAGGCTTCAAGGACGCCATCTTCGACGTCCCCTTCTTGTTCAGCTTTTCGGGCATAATGGACGACACGACCTCGATGTCGGACCTCATTCTTCCCGAGCATAACTACCTGGAGGACTGGGGGAGCGACATACCCAGTCCGGGACCCGGATTCGAGACCGTGGGGTTCCAGCAGCCGGTAATTCGGCCCTTCTTTGGGGAGCGCAGTAACCTGGGTACGCAGGGCTTTGCAGACGTCCTCATTAAGGTCGCGGCGGAGCTCGACTTAGACCTGGGATTGCCCGGAGACACGTTCAAGGACGTGCTGCAAGACGGGGCCAGGCAGCTCTTCGACAAGGGCAGGGGCTCGGTGACCGCCGCGTCCTTCCCCTCATTCTGGAATGGCCTCCTCCAGCGTGGTGGATGGTGGGACACGACCGCCAGGGCATCGAGCGGTGCGCCGACTCCTCCAAG
>JADFQF010000175.1 GCA_022561955.1 Chloroflexota bacterium
GTTGGTGACCTTGACGTTCAGTCCATCGATGATCTCTTCGTTGCCGTCCATGAACTCGACCATGCCCTTCTCTTCGAGGGGCAGAAAGTCGTCGGTGTAAAAGGCGTTCTTATAGCGCTCGTTGGGGTTCGTCGCCTCTTCCCAGCATTTCCTCTGAATCAGATATTTCGCCTTGGGGAATGTGGGGACCGCGTTTCCGGACCTGTCCAGCTTCGTGCAACCACCGCTATGATCGAAATGAAGGTTACTGAGTATGACGATGTCGATGTCCTTGGGGGTCAGCCCCAGGGCCCGAAGGTTACGGAGGAGCTTGTTGCCGTTGAGGCCGTACGCCTCCTTTAGCTTGTCCTGCCTCTTCGAACCGGCGCCGGTATCAACCAGTATATTCACCTTGGGCGTCTGAACGAGCATGCAGTTGAGGGCGAGTCGAACTCTGTTCCTGCGGTCCGGCTTCATATGAAGCTCCCACTGGGACCTGGGCACCTGGCCGAAGATAGTACCGCCGTCCATCAACAGGGTGCCGTCCGTGACCACGTCTATGCTAGTCGTTCCAAGATTCATAATTATCGCTCCATTTTCTCCCCGTCATTGCCGTCTGCACGTTCTCGGCCGGTGGAACGATCGCTTCGCTCACTGAAGGCCGGCTCCAACCATATGGAGGCAGGCGGAGACGAGCTATTGAATGACCTGCTATTCGGTCAATTGCGGCAACCATGCTCGAAAGCGGCTAACGGTTCGCGGCCCGCTCCAAAGCGGCGGAGACGCACGTCATGCATACGATTCCTTTCTAAGATAGGGGGCGTACCACACATCGACGCCTCGTTGGAGGCGCGGGCAGACCAGATATGCCGCAAGGTCTAGCGTCTGGTCTATGTGCCGGTGTACCGGCGCTGCAACCGGGAGGCCACGACCACGTGAAGTCGCGCCGGCCGGCTGTTCATAAAACTAGAAGAAACGAACAACCGTCATTTCTCCTTCCAAAAAGTTACTCATTTTCTAATATTTTGTCAAGGTTAAATATTAGCTCATTTTCGAAATTAAACGAGAATTTCGCAAAGAAGCTGAATTAACGAATCTTATTAAATAATTCGTTGAGAGCCTTCGATCATCGAGACGGTACATCTCTTTGCGGAGGTCGCCACGACTCTCTGGCGGGGATTGCCGGGCGACTTTAGTAGGCGGGACGATGGGCCCCACAGGGTGTAGGGCTTCTTTATAGCTGGTGCCGGTGCGGGCTCATGAGCTGTTTCTAAGGTCGTCAACGGCAGCCTGGAACGCATCGAGAGCCTTCTGCACGTCATCGGAATCGTGGGCCGCAGAGATGTAAATCTTCGAGTCACCCTTCAACACGCCGTTTTCCAGCAGCACCTTGTTGAACCTCGTCAGCTTGGTCTTGTCGGCGGAAAGCGTC
Organism: Chloroflexota bacterium; assembly: GCA_022561955.1. Next base: position 1,412 of record JADFQF010000175.1, read on the forward strand.
GACCGGTAGTCGGTGATCTCTCCCTCGGTGAAGAAGACGTCGAAAAGGGGCGGCTCGCCCACGACCTTGGCCGGTATCTCGGCCTCGTCGAGCATGCGTTGTAGCTCCGTCTTGAGCCGATTGCCCGTGGCGAACAGCCGCTCATACGTGCCTTCGCGCTTTAGAATATTCAGCGTAGCAAGACCGGCCACGGCCGAGATGGGATTGCCGCTCAACGTGCCGATCTGCGCTACGAATCCGTCGGAATCCACGGCGGAGCGGTCTAGGTGGGACATTATCTCGTCCTTGCCGGTCACGGCCGAAAGAGGGAAGCCCCCGGCGACGACCTTGCCGAGGGTGCACATGTCCGGCACGACTCCGTAATACTCCTGGGCACCCCCGTAGGCGAACCGAAATCCCGTGACGATCTCGTCGAAAATCAAGGGGATTTCGTACTGCAGCGTCACCTCTCGAAGCCCTTGAAGGAAGCCCTCCTTCGGCGGCAGAAGCCTCTGGAACGGCTCCACGATGACCGCCGCCAGCTCGTCGTGATATTTTTCGATTATGGCCGTAGTGGTCTCTATATCGTTGAAGGGTGCGATCAGGACCTCGTCTTGAATCGAGCGTGGGATGCCGGCGGAATCCGGCTTTGCCTGCGGAAAGTCGGGTGGATCCGACGGCGCCATGCTCATCAAGGCGTAGTCGTGCATGCCGTGGAACCCGCCCTCGAACTTCAGGATCTTGTCCCGGCGTCGAAACGCGCGGGCCGTGCGAAGGGCGTAGAATGTCGCCTCGGTGCCGGAGCTGCTGAAACGTACCTTCTCGGCGCACGGCACCGCCCTGGATATCTCCTCTGCCAGCAGTATTGCGGGCTCGTTGTCTGCGAAAAACGTCGTGCCCTTGTCCAGCTGTTGGCGCACGGCGTCGGCAACCTCTTGATTGGCGTGTCCTATGAGCATCGGTCCGGAGCCGAGCATGAAATCCACGTATTCGTTTCCGCTGACGTCTCGGACTCTGCCGCCCTTGCCTTCCTGAATGACGAGGCCGCCCCACGCGTTCCCCAATGAACCGCCCGGCAGGAACCGCTGCGCCTTTTCAACGAGCTCACGCTCCCGGGGGGAAACTACGCGGTCCGGCACTTTAGTCCTCCTAACTTGGCTTCAGCCGACAACTAACGCTCTTCGACGACTCAAAAATTTCAGATGTCTGTCTACACTATGTGATTTACGGCGAATCCTTGGGTTTAACGGCGTTTTCGTGACCGCGATTATAGCAGAGCTCCGAGGCTGGCGAAAGCGGCTCTTTCTAAACTATAATGGGCGCCGTATTAGACTTATTCGAAACTTATACGCTGGCCTTGCCGACCGAAGAGACCATCGAAATGCCTCATATCATCGGCCTCGGGCGGGCAGAGGAGCACACATGGAGATCAAAGTACTCTCGGGCGACATAACTCAGCAGCGCGTCGGCGCTATTATCGTCAACCTCTTTGAAGGCGTGACCTCGCCTGGAGGCGCAACAGGTGCGGCGGACCGCGCCCTGGACGGAGCCATAACGAAGCTGATCGAGGAGGGGGAGATCAAGGGCAAACGGGGAGAGATGACGCTGATTCATACCCTGGACAGGATGGCGCCGGCCAGGGTTCTCGTCGCCGGCCTTGGCAAGGAAAAAGACTTCGACCTGGACAGGGTCAGGGCCGTCGCCGCGGAGAGCTGCAGGCGGCTAAGGCGCGCAGGCGTTCAGACGGTCGCGACCATCGTCCACGGCGCCGGCACGGGTGGGCTCGACTCAAAGGGGGCCGCGCAAAGCGTTGCCGAGGGGGCCATAATCGGCCTCTATCGCTTCGACAACTACAAGTCCAATGACGCCGGCACCGACATCGCGGAAATGACGGTCGTCGAGGCGGATGCCGCCAAGCTGTCGGACCTCGAGGCCGGCGTCGCCGAAGGTCGAGCCATAGGGGATGCCGTGAACTTCTGTCGGGACATGGCAAACGAGCCCGCGAACGCCATGACGCCGTCGGAGATGTCCGAGAGGGCGCTCCAGGTCGCCAACGAGGGCGGAATGGAGCTGGAGGTGCTGGATAAGCCCCAGATGGCCGAGCTTGGAATGGGCGCCATGCTGGGCGTGGCCCAGGGAAGCGAGGAGCCGCCAAAGTTCATCATTCTCAAGTACGCCGGAGACCCGGGTCATCCGGAGAACATACTGGGCTTACTCGGCAAGGGCATCACATTCGACAGCGGCGGCCTGAACATCAAGGGCGCCGCCGGCATGTCCACGATGAAGGGCGATATGGCCGGTGGGGCTTCGGTAATCGCGGCCATGAAGGCCATAGGGCAGCTCAAGCCGAAGATCAACATAACGGCCATTGTCCCGGCGACCGAGAACATGCCGGGTGGTCGGGCTCAGCGTCCCGGCGACGTCGTTCGGGCCATGAACGGCAAGACGATCGAGATAGATAATACGGACGCCGAAGGCCGGCTGGTCCTGGCCGACGCCGTCGCGTACGCCTGTTCCATCGGCATCAAAAGGATCGTGGACGTCGCCACGCTCACCGGGGCCGTTGTGGTCGCCCTCGGAGACAAGTGCATTGGCGTCTTTGGAAACGACCAGGACTTTACCGACGTCGTAGTCGCCGCCGGGAATGAGGTCGGGGAGCGCATGTGGCAGCTGCCGACCTACGACGATTACAAAGACCAGTACAAGAGCGACATCGCAGACATAAAAAACACCGGAGGTCGCGGCGCGGGCTCAATCACGGGGGCCCTGATAATCGGCGAGTTCAATGACGGCGCTTCTTGGGTGCATCTCGATATCGCCGGCACCGCCCGTTCCAGCGCTGTAAAGGGATATAATATCAAGGGCGCCACCGGTGTTCCGGTCCGGACCCTGGTCAACCTGGCCAGGCGGCTGGCGACGACGTAACTTTTATCTCCATCGCGTGATAGGCCTTTCCAGGCCTGATCATGACCATATATGTCGTCATGAATTGATTCACGCGGTCGCATATGTTAGTATGCTTGAAATTTCCCGTGGGGGCCCATTGTCATGACCATTACGACTGGATGGACCTTCATCACGAATCACGGCTTGGTCCTGAGTTACATCTTCCATAATGCCCGGAGTACCGCCCGTGAGATAGCCAATTATATTGGCGTTACGGAGCGGACTACTCATAAGATTATCTCCGACCTGGAACAGGAAGGGTACATCGAACGCCGCAAGTCGGGGCGTAGGAACGTGTATCGCGTGGACCCAACGCTTCCGTTGCGCCACCACACGAAGCAGGACGTGATGGTTGAAGATGTCCTTGAGGCCTTGACCGCGAAGGACACTCCGAAAAGTGATGCGGCTCGAGTGCTGGAACCTCGGTCAGCGTAAGCTCGGCATCGGAATTCGAATCATCTCCTCATTCCGAATCGGCGTCAAACCGGCGTGATGTTGACCAGCGCTGCGGGCCGATGCTAGAATTCGTCGTGTGTGGTGAGCGTGGCCAAGCGG